>JAFGXF010000117.1 GCA_016936755.1 Anaerolineaceae bacterium
ACGTCGCAAACGCCCGAAGCAGCTGCTGAAATTGGTGGGTGATGCGAGCATGTTCGCCATGGCTGTCGACCGCCTGCGGGAGATCCTCCCGGTTGAACGCATCCTGGTGGTAACCATCGCCGATCAAATTGCCCTTCTGCAAAAAGATGTCCCTGACATTCCCCACGAAAATTTCCTGATGGAGCCGATGCCGCGAGGTACTGCCTCAGTGGTTGGCCTGGCAGCCATCCACCTCCAGCAGATCGCGCCGGATGCCACCATGGCCGTCCTCACGGCAGATCATTACATCCGCAACATCGCATTGTTCCACCAACTGCTGGAAAGCGCCTGGCAAACAGCCCAGGACGATTGGCTGGTAACCCTCGGGATTCACCCGACTTTTCCTTCCACCGGTTATGGATATATCCAGCGCGCAGAGAAAATCCAGCAACATCATTCGCTGGCAATTCACCGTGTGTTGAAATTCAAAGAGAAACCTGACCTCGCCACCGCCAAGGCCATGCTGCTCAGTGGCGATCATGACTGGAACTCGGGCATGTTCATCTGGCGGGTTTCGCGTATACTGGATGAATTCAAAAAACAAATGCCCGATCTGTATCAAGGCTTGACCAGAATTGCCTCTTCATTTGGAACGCCAGCGAAAAATGATGTCATCGCAGAAGTCTGGCATGGCTTAAAACCGGTTACGATCGATTATGGCATCATGGAACAGGCCCAATCGGTAGCGGTCATCCCTGCTACCGATCTCGGTTGGGATGATATCGGAAGCTGGGAATCCCTGTTCGAAGTGTTGCCCGGCGATGAAAATGGCAACATCTTCATCGGATGCAATCCGGTGATCGTTGACAGCGACCATTCATTGATCCTGTCAGAAAATTCCAGGCGACAGATCGTGACTGTTGGCATGGAGGATACGATCATCATCGATACAGGTGATGCCCTGCTGGTATGCAACCGGCATGATGCCCAGAAGGTACGAGAAGTGGTTACACTGCTCGGTGATATTGATAACGGTAAATATCTCTAGGAGAGTGCATTGTGGATGCCTATTGTTTTAAATGCAAAGAGAAGCGCGAGTTCAAAGACCCCAAAGCTGAATTCAACAAACAGGGCAGCGCAGTAACCACAGGTACCTGCGTTGTTTGCGGCACACGCATGTACCGCATGGGGCGCACCTCCGGGCACGATAACCTGCCCCAACCTGAAAAAGTCGGGCGTCACGCGCTGAGATCCGGCAAGTTGGTGATCGTTGAATCGCCCGCAAAGGCCCGCACTGTCGGCCGCTTCCTCGGCAAGGGTTATACCGTAAAAGCCTCGGTTGGTCATGTGCGTGATCTGTATCGCTCTGAATTGGCAGTCGATGTGGAAAATGATTTCGCGCCCAAATATCGCGTACCCAATGAGAAGCGCCTGGTGGTCAAAGAGCTCAAGGAACTCGTGAAACACGCTGAAGAGATCTACCTGGCAACCGATCCGGATCGTGAAGGTGAAGCCATCTCGTGGCACCTGATGGAAGCAGCCTCCATCAGCCCGGCTCTTTCCCGGCGTGTGGTTTTCCATGAGATCACGAAGGATGCCATCGAAGAGGCTTTTTCGAATCCCCGCAAGATCAATATGAATTTGGTCAATGCCCAGCAGGGGCGGCGCATCCTGGACCGACTGGTCGGTTACAGCATCAGCCCGATATTATGGGAGAAGGTACGCAGCCGTCTTTCAGCCGGCCGGGTACAATCGGTGGCTTTGCGTATGATCGTGGATCGTGAACGCGAGATCGATGCTTTTAATCCGGTGGAATACTGGTCGATTGCCGGCGAATTCATGCCGGAGGGTGGGAAGCACAGCTTCATCGCCAAGCTGGCCAAAATGAATGAGGCTGATCCAGTATTGGGAAGCCAGGCAGTCGTCGATCCCATTATCGCAGACATGGAGAAATCCGCTTATGCGATCAGTCGCATTAAAAAGAGCGAGCGTCGGCGAAAACCATCAGCCCCTTTCATCACCAGCACACTGCAGCAGGAAGCTTCACGCCGGCGCGGGTACACTGCCAAACGAACCATGGCCATTGCCCAGCAGTTGTATGAAGGTGTGGAAATCGGCGAGGGCGGTGTTACCGGCCTGATCACATACATGCGCACGGATTCCATCAATATCGCCGAACAAGCTCAAGCCGAAGCACGTGAGTATATCAATAAAAGATATGGTAACGATTTCCTGCCAGCCACACCGCCGAAATACAAGACACGCGCTGTTGGTGCTCAGGAGGCACATGAGGCCATTCGCCCCACATCCGTCAACCGCACACCCGATGCCCTCAAGGAATTTCTAAGTACAGACCAATTCAAACTCTACCAGTTGGTCTGGCAGCGATTTGTCGCCTCACAAATGGAAGCAGCCGTCTATGATACATTGACTGTGGAAATCACAGGTAAATCGGCAGACCACCAATATCTGTTCCGCGCATCCGGCTCCAACATTAAATTCCCGGGTTATTTGATCGTCTATGAAGAAGCCAAAGATGAGGATCAGTCATCCGATGAAGAAGAAAATGTCAAGATCCCGGCTGGGATTTCCGAAGGCCAGAATCAGAAACTGGTCAAATTACTGCCTGAACAGCATTTCACCCAACCGCCGCCGCGCTATACAGATGCCAGTTTGATCCAGGCATTGGAAGAGTACGGTATCGGCCGGCCATCCACCTATGCCCCCATCCTGTCAACCATCCAGGATCGCGGATATGTATACCGTGAAGCCAAGCGCCTGTTCCCGACTGAAACGGGCATACAGGTGAATGACCTGATGGTCGAATATTTCCCCGATATCGTCGATCTGGGATTCACCGCACACATGGAAGGCGACCTGGATAAGGTAGCCAACGGACGCATGAAATGGGTGGATACGATCCGTCAGTTCTATACCCCATTTGCAGTCACCCTGAAGCGCGCACAGGAAGAGATGCCTGTTACCAAGGCTGAATTGGAGAAGATCGGCCGTGCCTGCCCTGATTGTGGCAAGGATCTTGTCATCCGCTGGGGCCGTTACGGCAAATTCATTTCCTGCGCCGGCTTCCCGGATTGCCGCCATACGGAAGCCTGGCTTGAAAAGATCGGCGTTACCTGCCCGAAAGATGGCGGCGATATCGTCAAGCGAAAAACCCGCAAAGGCCGTATTTTCTTTGGATGTGCCAATTACCCAAATTGCGATTTCACAAGCTGGAAGGAACCTCTCGCCATTCCCTGCCCCAACTGCAAAGGCATGCTGGTGGTCGCCAACAAACGGGAAGCACAATGCCTGGACTGCGAAGAAACTTTCCTGCTGGAAAATTTGAGTACCGAAACAGCCAATAACCCCGAGATGGCATAATCTTTGCACCCATAATTCCAGCGTCATGTATGGGCGCACCTGAAATCATCATCTCGGGAGCCATTTATGAAAAAAGTTGCTGGAATTACTCGTAAACCCTGGGTCTTGCCTGCTCTGCTTGGTTTTCTCCTGGGCACTGCATTCGGGTTGTTCGCCCTGGGTTGGGGTCTGTTTCCAGTCACCTGGGTGGATGCCAACCCTTCACAACTTACAGCCAATTACCAGGAAGATTACCTGCGCGCGGCCATTGATTCCTATGCCCGCAACCAGGACATTTTAACAGCGCAACAACGCTATCAGACACTGGCTGATAAAGGCACGGGCTTGTTAACCCAGATCACCAATGATCCCCAAAAATTAACCGCCGACGATATTGCCAAATTCTCAGCAGTGGTCATCGGGAAGACCCTGACACCCACCACTGGAACGGATGGTACCATCACTGAACCGGCCGGCAAGTCGACCATCGTTACCCTGCTGGTCGGGTTATGCCTGTTGATGCTCATCATCGGTGGCGCATTAATTTACCTGCTGTTCTTCCGCAACCGGGCAAGCCGGAAAGCCATCAAAGATGAGGAGCCTGCCCAGGGATACGTTTTTGAACAGATCGAGGAAACACTCCCAGAGGAGGCGGAGCCTTTTTCCCAGGAACCGGAAGTCCATCAGGAAGTGGAAACCCCGGGCACCAGGTATCCGGCAGCTACACTTGCACCAGATAAGGCAGCCGTAGCCCAATTTCTGACCTCCTATAATTTTGGCGATGATCTTTATGATGATACATTCAGCATCGATGCACCCAATGGCGAATTCCTGGGTGAATGCGGTGCCGGCATTTCCGATACCATTGGTGTCGGTGATCCAAAAAAGATCTCAGCCTTTGAGGTCTGGTTGTTTGATAAGAACGACATTCAGACCGTAACAAAAGTGCTGATGAGCTCAGCGGTGCACAATGACCCGACCGCCAGGCAGCGTCTATCGATCCGGGGTGAACCCGTGATGGCCGAAGCTGGAAAGATCATCCATTTGGACACGGCCACTTTGCGTTTGGAAGTGCGCATCTTGGATATGAATTACGGCCAGAGTGACCTTCCTGCAGCCAGTTACTTCGACCGTATGGCTCTCGAACTATCCATTTTTCAAAAGTGATCTGTTGAAATGGAAAAAAGCCAGTGTGCATACACTGGCTTTTTTTGTCCCAAACCCAGGTTGCATGTCATTCGATGGTCATTATCTTCAACATCATCTCGCCACCCGGGGTGATCACTTTTACATCATCGCCCACCCGGTGTCCCATTAATGCACTTCCGATTGGGGATTCAAATGAGATTTTTCCATTTCGCGGGTCTGCCTCTGCAGGCCCGACCAGGTGGTATATCTCCATGGGAGAATTGCCCTCCTGAATTCCAACATGCACACCTATTTCCACGGTCTCACGCCTGACACCTTTTGCGTCCGGGATGATCTCGCAATTCTTCAAAATTCGTTCGAGCTCCTGAATACGCCCTTCCAGGAATCCCTGTTCTTCCTTGGCATGAATGTAATCGGCATTTTCAGACAGGTCGCCCTGCTGGATGGCCGCTCTTAACCTTTTGGCCAGTGCTTCGCGCATCGGACCTTTTAACTCTTTTAATTCATTCTTCAGCTTCTTTTCACCATCAGGTGTCAGATAATGGACTTCTTGATTCATGAGCATCACCTTTTCATGGTAAGGTTGTTGGATCAAACAAACGGGCATGCTCATCCAGCGCATAACGGTCTGTCATCCCCGCCAGGTAATCACAAATCGTACGTTGAGGACCAATTTCATCAATCGTCAGGCGGGCACTATCCGGCAGGACGTTGGGTTCGGCCAGGTAGGCTTCAAAAAGATCGGACAAAAAGCGCTCAGCCTTGGTCTGCATTCGTAATACACGCCAGTGCCGGTACAATTGTTGATACAGGAGACTCTTCAGCTCGCGGTTACGCGCCTGCAATTCCTCACTGAAACCAACCAGATTACAATCGAGTTTTTGAACATCCTCCCGTGTTTTTACCTGGTAGTGTTGGATGCGGTCATTGGTCGCCTGCAGCAAATCCGTGACTTCAATTCCAATCAGCAACCGGATCAACCGATGGCGTGTCGTATCATCCAGAAGGTTCTCTCCATCCCAACCGATCGTCTCCACCAGGGTTTTCCATAATGCCAGATTTTCGAGTTGATCGGGGATGATCATCCCGGAACGCAGACCATCATCCAGATCATGGGCAGTATAGGCCAACTCATCCGCCAGGTTGGTGATTTGGGCTTCCAGGTGACCGAGCAAGTGTGGGTCAAAATCACTGGCATCCGAAACATCGTATTCCGATTCGTGCTTGACCATCCCTTCCAGCACTTCCCAGGACAGATTGAGCCCGGGGAACTCCGCAAAGCGGCGTTCCAACAGCGTGACCACCCGCAAAGATTGCTTGTTATGGTCAAATCCACCATTGTCCTTCATCAGTTTTGCCAGAGCGGCTTCACCGGAATGCCCAAAAGGCGGGTGACCAATATCATGCGCCAGGCAAATGGCTTCCACCAAGTCTTCATTGGCTCCCAGGGCGCGCGCAATGGTGCGGCCGATCTGCGCAACCTCAAGACTGTGCGTGAGGCGGGTACGATAATAATCACCTTCGGTATTGATGAACACCTGGGTCTTGTATTCCAACCGCCGGAAGGCGGTCGTATGCAGAATTCGATCGCGGTCACGCTGAAAGGCTGTCCGGTAATCCGGTTCCTCATCCGGATAGCAACGACCCTTGCTCTTACTGCTCAGACAGGCATAACCTGCCAGGTTTTTTTCTTCGAGTTCTTCAAGTTTCTTACGGTCATTGAACATGACTTCATCTCTCCGCTGGACTAATCATGGCCATGTGGCTGATCCAAGGGCTGGTTGCAAAGCAGGGTGCCGGCTTCCTCACCATCCAGGGCCGCTTCCAGTGCTCCCACATCCTCGCCAGAGAATATCAATACTTCCAGCCCTTCTTCTGCTTTGACCAGTTCCAGCATGGAGACCACCTTCTGATACATTCCACCGGTAACGTCCACCGCAAGCGAGCCGCGTAGTTTGGGTTCGATCTCCACCAGGCTGGTCGGTGTGATGATCGATACCAACTGCGAATATACTGGAAAATCTGCCCAGACACCGGATTCGCGTCCCGCCAGCAGGATCTTTTCAGGATGCAGCACTCGGGCCAGGTGGATGAACAGTTCTTCGGTTGACAGGATTGTCGCCCCGCGTTGTAGATCGAAGGTCACATCACCGTATATAACCGGTATCAAGCCATTGGCCAGGCTGGTTGTAATGTTTTCAAGCGGATAATTCAGGATAACCCCGTCTTCAGCCTGCACAGATGCAGAAGGCGGGAGTGAAAGAACGGGTAATCCGTTATCAGACAGCGCATCCATGACGATCTGATTTAAAGCGCGTGCATCGCGCCAAACCTCAAGGAAGCCCTGCCATTCAGCAGGTGTATGTACCCCATCACGCGTACCATGCCTGGCAGCCGACGCATGTCCGAAAGATCCGGATCCATGCCCGATCAACAGCTTCAGTCCAGGATTCCGATCCAAGCTGACTTTTATACGCTTCGCCAGCGCCTGAATGGTATTCTCCCGTGCGGTTCGTGGTTTACTTTTTTCAGTGATCAGCGAACCGCCCAGTTTCAGGAAATACAGGCGGTCGGTCATTTCGTTTGCACCCGCTGCATCTCCTGCTTCAGGTTGGTTATGGCCGCTATGGGCGTCGGATCAACTCCACTCAAGCAAGCCAGGTAGTAGGCTGTAAAATCGCCGAAAAGTATCAGGTACCACATTTGATCCAGGTCAGTATCTCCCCGAGCTTGAATAATGTCGGTGCTGATGCCTTCTGTCATCATCAGCTGGCGGGTTAACTTGACCCGCATTTGATTGGCCTCGTGATTGGCTGCTGCACTCAGGAAAAGTACAACCATGCGCTCAAGGATGCTTTCCGGCCTTTCGATGCCCGCCAGACTGTTATGATCGAATTCCGGCAGGATGTCGAACTGACTCCAGGATTTGGCCAATTCATTGAACTGCCCCTTCCAGCGGCGTGCCACAGGGGCCAATAGATCCGCCCCGACCACAACCGGTAACCGCTCGATGATCTGTCCCGCCACGCGCTTGGCGGGATTGTCTTTGACCATCGATTCAGGGATAAGTGTCTGCATCTGATTCTGTAAAAATCCGACAGTAGCCTGTATTTTATGTTCCTGATCGGGTATCAGATTCAATCTGCTCAAAGCAGCCAGCAACAATCCAAAGGAATAACCCACAGCTGAGCGCGGTTGTCCGGTATGCTGGAACAGCATCACAGGGATATTGGCTGTTTCAGCCTTTTCCTTCAAGGCTCCTCCTGTAGACAGTGCCAGAATCTGGCATTTTCGTTCACGGGCTAAATCAAAAGCAGACAATGTTTCTTCAGTATTACCAGAATGGGATGATACAATGACCAGTGTTTGATCTCCCACAGCCCAAGCAGGCAGGCCGTAATCCCGGTGGATGATGATCGGGACCCGGTTTTCAGGTTTGACATAGGCTTCGACCAGATCCCCACCAATGGCTGAACCGCCCATGCCCGCAATCAGCACCTGTCGTATGCCGGGCATCTCACGAATCCTGGTCTGCAAGCCGATTTTCCAGGCATTCTCCAGTTGTTCTGGTAAGTTCAATATATGCGCCAACATGCCTTGTGTATCGAGCGTCTTGATGTCCGAAGGGTCGTCAATATTCATGTGATATCCTGTATATTAAGAGCTGCTTCATTCTACCTTAAATACGATACAACCTTTACATCGCTTGCCAGAATGATTACTTTCAAGTATATTCAAATCTCGAATAACCCGACCATGTGAATACAAATGATACAACAACGATCCGTCTGGCATAACAAACCTGTCTTTAAGAGTTTCCCCAACTTCACCATCGAACATTTGCTCATCATTTTGATCATCACCCTGACGGTCATTACGCGGTTTTCTGACCTTGGGTTAAGGGTGATGAGCCATGATGAGGTCAACCATGTCGTACCGGCCTGGGGTTTATACCAGGGGCAGGGATACGTCCATGATCCGGTCACGCATGGACCGCTGCAATTCCCACTGATGGCGCTTTCATTCTTCCTGTTTGGCGACAGCGACTTCACTGCCCGGCTGCCCCATGCGCTGCTCAGCATTGCCACGGTAATCCTGGCGATTTTTGGGATGCGCCGCTTCCTGGGCAGGGGTGGCGGGATTCTCGCCGGTTTTCTGTTCCTGGTTTCACCTTTCTTCCTGTATTACGGTCGTTATGCACGTAACGAGGCCATTGTCGGCTTTCTGGGATTGTTGTTGATCTATTCAATTCTGGCTTATATCGAATCAGGAAAATTTCACCACCTTGTTATCCTGACGATCGCCATGGCGTTGCACTTCACATCCAAAGAAACAGCGTACATCTATACAGCCCAGGCCTTGTTATTCTGCCTGTTCTATTTGGTGGAGCGATTATCACGCCAACATTGGAAAAAACCACTGTACCAGGTTCTCTTTATCATCGCACTTCTGGTGAGCTTGCTTTTTGCGGTTGTTACAGCCATAGTGCTGACTGCAAACCAAAGCACTCCTGCCATCCAGATGGTTCCGGTGACGCCCACAGTCTCCAGTTCCCCATCCATCCTTTCAAACATGGCAATGGGGACACAGATCATCGTCTTCTCATCACTGGCAATATCACTAATCGGTATGGCAGCAAGCCTGTTCTTCCTTATATCCGGTTTTGGCCTGAAGAAACTGGCCTCCCTGCGCATATTTAACCTGATGATCCTTCAGGGTACATTGGTCCTGCCAATTCTGGCAGCTTTTCTGATCCGCTGGCTTGGCTATGACCCACTGGATTACAGTGAAACAGGCATTCTACGCTCCACCATTGTCATGGTTCTTCTGACCGCAGTCTCTATTGCCATCGGTTGGATCTGGCGGCCCAGGCATTGGCTGATTTGCGCCGGTGTTTTTACTGCCATCTTCGTACTGCTGTACTCCACGTTTTTTACCAATGGTCAGGGTATCGCCACCGGTGTGGTTGGATCGCTGGGTTACTGGTTGTCACAACAGGGGGTGGAACGTGGTGGCCAGCCATGGTATTACTTTGGTCTGATCCAACTGCCGATATATGAATTTCTGCCGCTCATTGGCTCGGTTGTCGCTGTGGTGATCGGTTTTTCAAAACGATTATGGTCTTCGCGTCCAAACCATCCCTATGAAGCACCGGAAAACAACTCTTTGGAAGAGGATGAAGAGGAAAGTGAAGCACAGCTGCTGGAAATCCAGCTTGATTCTCCTGCAACGCAACCTCCGCCAACCCTGGCACTATTTGTTTTTTGGGGTATTACCAGCCTGGTGGCATTCAGCCTGGCAGGAGAAAAAATGCCATGGCTGACGGTCCATATTGCCCTGCCCCTCATCCTGTCAGCCAGTTACGGCCTTGGGTACCTTTTCCACACTTTTGATATTAAAGCCTTCCAGAAAAAGCGGGGCTGGCTGATCCTGGCAACCTTTATCGTCGGTTTGGTGAGCATTTGGATGGTGATCTCATCCCTTTTGGGTAAGGTGCCCCCATTTAGTGGAAAGAGCCTGGAACAGTTGAACAGCACCAGTGTATTCCTATCATCATTTATATTTGCAGTCGGTAGTATTTATTTTCTCAACCGTTTTACACATAACTGGCAGGCCGGGCAATTAGGAAAATTATCGATGCTGGCCTTCTTCGCCATACTGGCTGTCCTGACCATCCGTACCAGTTACCGGGCAGCCTTTATCAACTATGACAATGCACGCGAATTTCTGGTTTATGCCCATGCCGCCCGTGGACCCAAGGATATTCTGGAACAGGTTGAAGAGATCTCTTATCGAACAACCGGCGGCAAGGATATCATGGTTGCCTATGACAATGATGGTCTGTATCCCTACTGGTGGTATTTCCGCGATTATCCAAATCACCTGTTCTATGGTGAAAAACCGACCCGCTCACTGCGCGAATACGCCATGGTGATCGTCAGTGAGGTGAATTACGGCGTTGCGGAACCGATCTTCTCCAATAATTTTGTAAAAATCGATTATATGCGCCTGTGGTGGCCCATGATGGATTATTTCAACCTGACCTGGGAACGGGTCTGGGATGCCATCAAGGACCCCACCATGCGCTCAGCAATTTTCCAGATCTGGCTGCATCGTGACTATACGCAATATGCTGCGGCCACCAATAACACCAGCTTGACCCTTGAAAACTGGCAGCCCAGCAATCGTTTCAGGCTGTATATCCGCAAGGATATCGTGAACTCCTTATGGCCATATGGCGTAAAAGCCGTCGCCGAACCTGCTGTGATCGACCCCTATGAACAGGGTCAGACCGACATCAAGGCGGATATCATTTTTGGTCAATCCGGCAGCCTGCCTGGTGAATTCAACGCCCCCCGTGCGATCGCGGTTGCCCCGGATGACTCACTTTATATCGCAGATACCAACAATAACCGTGTTCAACACCTGAGCATATCCGGTGAAGTGATCAATACCTGGGGAAGTTTCGCTGACTCAACTGTCTCAGATGCTCCCGGTGGCACTTTTAATAACCCCTGGGGCATCGCAGTTGGACCGGATGGTTCTGTTTATGTGGCAGATACCTGGAATTATCGCATCCAGAAGTTCACATCAACTGGCCGTTTCTTAACCATGTGGGGATTTTCCGGCCAGGCTGAACAACCAGATGCCTACTGGGGTCCGCGCGCTGTGGCTGTGGATGTTGACGGCCGGGTATACGTCGTCGACACCGGTAACAAACGCGTTGTGGTCTATGATGCCAACGGCGTTTATATCACCCAATTCGGCAGCAGCGGATATGAAGCCGGTCAGTTCGATGAACCGGTAGGCATCTCCATTGATCGGATCGGTCGGGTGTATATTGCGGATACCTGGAATCAACGCATCCAGGCTTTTGACCTGGATGACACTGGAATGATGTTCACCCCGGTCGCAAAATGGGATGTGTCTGCCTGGTATGGTCAGTCATTGGATAATAAACCCTACCTGAGTCTGGATGATTTTGGTCACCTGTTCGTCACCGATCCTGATGGCTTCAGGGTGATTGAATTTACCACCTCCGGTGAATTCATCCGTTACTGGGGTGATTATGGTACTGCGGATAACACATTCGGTATGCCTGCCGGTATTGCCGTAGACGGATCGGGAGGTATCTGGGTCAGCGATGCTGGCAATAATCGCATCATGCATTTCACCCTGCCCGTACAATAGTCGCTGAAAAATACAGACATGAAGAAAAGATCCAGATCTGAAAAGCTGCTGATTGGCCTGTTAGCTTTTCTTTTACTCGTGGCAATAGTATGTTTTACATTTCTTCTCAGGCAGTATCTATCACCTGCTGATCCCTTGACAAGTACCAGTACCTCATCAGAGCTGTCTGTCACTGCCATCGATCCGACAAGCCTGGCAAGAAAGACAATAGAACAGGTACCAACATCCAGTGGGGATGAAAGCAATACCAGGACACCTGACCCAGACAGCGACATCCTCCCGACCCAGTACACCTATGATCTGTTGCAGGAGAATACCGGCTCGCTCCCCAGTCACTTCCTGTTTGCACGCCCGCTGGATCAGACGACACCCATCTGGCCGGTGCTCGAATTGCGCTTTGGTTCAGACTCAAATTTCAGTTCTCATGATGGTATCCATACCGGCCTGGACCTGGTGGCAGACATCGGCACGCATATTCATGCGCTGGCTTCCGGCGAGGTGATCTGGTGTGGTTATGGCATCGAAAGCAATCTGGGGCCGGATAATGCCTATGGGATCGCCGTTACCATCAAGCATGATGCCATGCTGTACGATATGTCCATTTACAGTATTTATGCCCATCTGAGTGTGACACACGTTGAAGAAGGTGATCGCGTAAATGCGGGCGACCTGATCGCTGAAGTCGGCCTGTCGGGCAATACCTCGGGACCCCATTTGCATTTGGAAGTCAGGCTGGGTGATGATTCCTACTTTGTTACCCGGAATCCAGAATTGTTCATTCCCCCCCTGGAGAACCATGGTGTATTGGCTGCCCACTTGTATAATACCGACGGCTCAAATTTATATGCACAGGAAGTCATCGTTGAATCATTGGCAGACCATCAGAGGTGGAGTGCCGAATCCTATGCATCCGGTGCAGCTGTACCGGATCTGCTTCTCAATGAGAATCTGGTCATCGGCGACCTGCCGGCTGGTCAATATGCCATTATCATTTATTATGGCAGTGCTGAATTGCATCACAGTGTGATTATTAATCCGGGTGAAATCACCTACTTCACTTTCCATGGCAACGCCGGTTATAGAGATGGATTATCTCAAGACTAACCCATCAGCAATTGGATTTTGCTTGACAATTCGAACGTTTGTGCTAAAATAAATCATCCCGAACCAAGGACAAATGAATGAATCCCAAACCTTCTTCCGTTCAACCCATAACAAACAACAGCGGTTCTGAAGATGCCCGCCGGATGGTACTGGAAAAAGCCTTGAGTGACATTACCAAGCGCTATGGAGAAGGCTCGATCATGCTTTTAGGCGATGCCCATCACATGACCGTCGCGGCCATCCCCACCGGCTCCCTGTCACTGGATATCGCCCTAGGCATCGGTGGCATTCCGCGGGCTCGTATCACAGAAATCTATGGTCCGGAATCTTCCGGCAAGACCACCATCTGCCAGCATATTGTGGCAGAGGCACAAAAACTGGGGGGCATGGCTGCCTTTATCGATATGGAACATGCGCTTGACCCAAGTTATGCCGCCAAATGTGGTGTCAATGTGGAGAATCTGCTTATCTCCCAACCGGATACCGGGGAACAGGCGCTTGAAATCGTTGAGACGCTTGTACGAACCGGCGCTGTTGATGTGGTTGTTGTGGATTCTGTGGCAGCCCTCGTCCCCCGCGCTGAGATCGAAGGCGACATGGGTGACGCGACCATGGGTATGCAGGCGCGCCTGATGTCGCAGGCGTTGCGAAAGCTTTCTGGCGCCATCAATCAAACCAAGACCGCCGTCATCTTTACCAATCAGCTGCGCCAGAAGATCGGCGTGATGTATGGCAATCCCGAAACGACCACCGGTGGTCTGGCATTAAAATTCTATGCCTCGGTGCGCATGGATGTGCGCAAGATCGAACAGATCAAGATCGGAACAGAGATCCTGGGTAATCGCACCCGCGTCAGGGTCGTGAAGAACAAGGTTGCACCCCCATTCAGAACGGCAGAATTCGACATCATGTATAACGAGGGTATCTCCAAAATTGGCGATATGCTTGATCTGGCATCTTCACTCGACATTATTGCCAAACGGGGTGCCTTCTATTCGTATGGTGACATCCGTCTGGGTCAGGGACGTGAAAATGCCAAGGAATACCTGCACCAGAATCCCGAATTAACTGCCGAAATAGATGATGCCGTTCGCCAGCGAACCATGAGTGGTGAACGACCTTCTGTTATTGTTACAGATGAGCCGTCTGAACTGCCCGCAGAAGAGTCATGACATTAACCGGTTGACATTTTCGTCGCTTTTTCCATTGAAACGCCATAATCTGAAATCCTTGATGATCGATCCACCCGTGAACTCGCGCAGGATGGAATTATCTGGAACAAGTTTGCTATCTAATGGTAAAAACCAGGTCAGGAATGCCAGCAGGCGTTTGGCCTCAATATATTCGGGTGTTCCATAGATAGTCTGGCGCAGAAGTGGCTCAACCAGGGGCTTTAACACTGCCAACTCATACACGAGTGCTGAATTGAAGAATACATCTGCATTTTCCTGATAGGGAAAGATATGCTCCTTTTCACCCCGGCGCACAGATTCCCAGCGGTTTATCGTTTGTTGAGCTGTATATCCGCGCTCGCGTGCATCCCGTACAATACGGCGCAACAGGCGTGTATCGGTGGTTGAAATGCGGTTATGACGGTCGAGGTTGAGCTGTGTCAGGCAGGAGGCATATATGCGGAAGGTCTGGTCCACAGGGAAACCCGGGATCAAATCCGGGTTCAACCCATGAATACCTTCCAGGATGATCAGTTGACCCTTTTCCAGTTTTATCAGATCTCCAGGGCCGCTTTTTCCGGTTTTAAAGTCATAATGCGCCAGACGAACCTCATCCCCGGCAATCAAACGGCTCAAATGCTCACTCAATTGGTCCCGATCCAATGCCTCCAGGGATTCATAATCGTATTGGCCATTTGCGTCGCGCGGTGTCTTCTTGCGATCGACGAAATAGTTATCCATTTCCATCGCGAACGGCGAGAGACCCTGCGCCAGCAATTGAACTGCCAGGCGGCGGGAAAAGGTTGTTTTACCAGACGAGGATGGCCCTGCGATCAACACCACCCGCACCTTATCCCTGTGCTCGATGATGTGATCGGCAATCGAAGAGATATGCTGGGTGTGCAAAGCTTCCGAAACCAGAATGGTATCAGAGATGCGTTTCTCCTCAATGGCTTCATCCAGATACCCAACACTCTCAATGCCGAGCCGCTGCAGCCAGTTACCATACTGGCGGAAGGCCGTCAGCAGCTTCGGATAATCAGGCATGGGTTGCAGCGATTTGGGCGAATTTCGACGTGGAAACCTCAAGACAAAACCATCCCCCACGGCTTGCAGGTCGAAGAATTGAAGATAACTGGTCGATGGCACCATGTAGCCATGGTGGTAATCTCGGTGCGTCTCAAGTGTGTAGAGCACCAATGTCTGCTTCTCACGAAATTTCAACAGACGGACTTTTTCATCATAACCACGTTTTTTAAAATAAGCGATCGCCTCTTCCAGTGGTACTTCTTTGCGTTGAAATGGCAGGTCGCGATCCACCAGTTCGTTCATGCGTTTCAAAAGGGTATCCAACTCCTCCTGGCTGAGCGGTGCATGGTTCATCACCTGACAAAAATAACCACCAAACGAGACCGAATGGTCGACCGAAAGCACAGCCTCCGGAAAGATCTCTTCAAAAGCCGCTTCCATCAAGAATGTGACCGAGCGGCGATAGATACGCGCACCATCATCATCAGTCATCGTTATCGGTTGCACAACAGCATCTGCCTTAATGCAGTAGGTCAATTCCCGCAGCTCTCCATTGATGATCGCACCCACGACCGGTGGCTCATTGAATTCAGGCAGGACTTTCAGGAATTCACTGATCATCTGATTGCGCGGGCCGGTAATGATGCGCCCATCCTTCAGGCATACTTCCACCGTCGGACGCTTTTCTTTGGATAATGTGAAAGATGTTGATCCAGTCATGACTCTGTTTTACTCCCAAACCTGGTATTGAAGGGTGAATATTGTATCACCTTCCTGCGGTCATTATCCATACCTCGGATCATGAGCATGCTCCTCTGATGGCATTATACTTACGGGAAAACCGGCATGTCACTTGACCATCTTCTCCGTTTCTGGCGAAAAGATCCCACCATCCAGGATTGTGTTGCCGCATGGCAAACACAACCTGCCCGCCCCGCCTGCAACAAGCCCATTCCACACGACCTGCATCCAGAACTGGTAAAGTACCTGCAGCAGGCGGGTGTGAATCATCTCTACAGCCACCAGGCCAGCACCTTCCAAACGGTGCAGCAGGGCAGCCATGTGGTGGTGGTGACATCCACCGCCAGTGGTAAGACCCTGGCCTACAACCTGCCCATCCTGGATGCCCTGTTGAGAGATCAGAATGCCCGCGCGCTATACCTCTTCCCAACCAAAGCACTCACCCAGGACCAGCTTGATAAACTGGAGGGGATCAACACCAGTCTGGCAGAATCCAGCCTCCCACCCGGGGTTTACGATGGCGATACTCCCTCCACACAACGTACTGGGATCCGCAGGAACGCACGCATCCTGCTGACCAACCCAGACATGCTCCATACCGGTATCCTGCCGCACCATACACTTTGGGCAGAGTTGTTCAGTCACCTGCGGTTCGTTGTTTTGGATGAATTGCATAGCTACCGTGGGGTGTTCGGTTCACATGTTGCCAATGTTCTTCGACGCTTGCGGCGCGTGGCACGTTATTACGGCAGCAATCCACAATTCATTATGACCTCAGCCACCATCAGCAATCCGGGTGAGTTGGCCGGAAAACTGATCGAAGATGATGTTGTGTTGGTTGATAACGATGGTGCCCCGCATGGTGAAAAGCATTTCATTATTTATAATCCCCCACTGGTTAATAAAGAACTCGGAATCCGGCGCAGTGTGTTGATGGAAAGTGTTCGCCTGGCAGGCGATCTTCTCAGTGAGAGCATTCAGACCATCGTGTTCGGGCGCTCACGACCGGCGGTCGAGGTCATGCTCTCCTATTTGCGCGCAGAGCACAGCGACCAGCCTGAAAGAGTACGCGGCTACCGCAGCGGCTACCTGCCAATGGAACGACGCGCGATCGAAAAGGGGCTGCGCGAACGAGAGATCGATGCCGTGGTGGCTACCACGGCACTGGAACTCGGCATTGACATCGGCCAACTGGAGGCTGCCGTCCTGGCCGGTTATCCTGGGACGATTGCCGGAACCTGGCAGGAAGCCGGCCGGGCCGGGCGCAGCGATAAACCCGCACTGGCGGTACTGATCACGGCTGCCAATGCCCTTGACCAATTCCTGGCGCGTAACCCCCAGTATTTCTTTGGGCGCTCTCCCGAAATGGCACTTATCCAGCCGGATAACCTTTTAATTCTGCTGGATCATATCCGCTCAGCGGCTTTTGAGCTGCCCTTCCAGCCGGGCGAGGCTTTCGGGCGTCTGCCAATCGACCAGCTGACCGAATTCCTGCAGTATTTGGAGCAAAATAGCCAACTGCACAGCAATGATGGTACTTATTTCTGGATTGCTGACCAATACCCGGCCAGCAATGTCTCGCTGCGTAACATCTCACCTGATCGCTATCTGCTGCAGGTCGAGGAGGAAGACCGCCTGAGGACCATTGGACAGGTGGACGGTGAGAGTGCCTTCTGGATGGTGCATCCGCAGGCTGTTTACCTGCATGAAGGCCAGCCATATTTGGTAGAGAATCTTGATCTCGAGCATCACATCGCCCGCCTCAGTCTCTTTGTTGGCGATTATTATACAGATACGATCTCCAACACCAGTGTGGTCAGTAATTCCATTCTGAAAGAGGATACTTGCCCGGGTTGTGTGCGCGCTTACGGCGAGCTGAGCGTCACCACCCAGGTGACCGGATTCAAGCAGATCCGCTGGTACACACACGAACAACTCGGAACAGGCGAGGTGACACTGCCAGCCAGCACGCTGACCACGCTGGGGTACTGGTTGATGCTGAAGGAGGACACTGTCGAGCGGCTGCGGGCCATGGGTGCCTGGACCAACGATAGCAACCAATATGGTCCCGGCTGGAACAAACTGCGCGGGCAGATCCGCGCGCGCGATGGGTTCATCTGCCAGGCCTGCGGCAAGCCTGAAGCACCCGGCCAGCAGCATGATATCCATCACAAGGTACCCTTTCGCGCCTTCACCAACCCCGAGGCAGCCAACCAGCCCGACAACCTGGTGACATTATGTTCCATCTGTCACCGGCGGGCTGAGCTGTCAGTACGCATGCGCTCGGGGCTCTCAGGGTTGGCTTACCTGGTTGGCAACCTGGCGCCCCTGTTCCTGATGTGCGATGCACATGACATTGGCATCCACTCTGATCCGCTGGCAGTTCTTCACTCCGGCCTTTTGGGTGATGGACCTCATCCGTCGGTGGTGGTTTATGATGCCATCCCGGGTGGCATCGGCCTGTCGGAACGGTTATACGAATTACAGACCGAGCTGCTGGCGCGTGCACTCGAGTCGGTCAAGGACTGCCCATGCAGCGATGGTTGCCCCTCCTGCGTCGGCCCGGGCGGTGAGTTCGGCTCAGGCGGCAAGAATGAAACCCGCGCCATCCTTGAGGCCATACTCGATGGAAGTAGTACAGGAAAATGAGTCCGCTTTCTGACCGCTTGAAATCGCTGGGTGTGCGGTTGGGTTCGGATGGCATCAAGACC
>JAFGXF010000118.1 GCA_016936755.1 Anaerolineaceae bacterium
AGTGTATAGTAGGTCCAGCACTGGCGCGTGGTGCCCCAGCGCTCGAGAAAGTAACCCAACGCGCTGCCCGCGATGAACAGCAGCAGGGTCCTGCGCCGGTTGTTGGGGGTGATGGTCAGCAGCAGGCAGGCCAGCAGCGCCAGCACGGTCAGGGATTTATCCAGCGTCGGCCAGACGAAGTCGAGCATAAGCAGCAGGAATCCACCCAGGACCAGCCAGTAGGTGAGCTGGATGGGCTTATCAGGTATGCGCCGGGTGAGATGGTTGAGCGCACGGTAGATGCGCTCGATGGACAGGCTGGCTATCGGCCAGGCCGGGATGATCCATAAGGGTGGGCGTTCGGCCGTGTAATAGGTCCATAGGTTGGTCTGAGTACCCCAGCCTTCGATGGCCAACCCGCCGAAGATGCCCACCAGGACGATCCAGGCGTCGACTGTCAGATTGGCCTTGAGCATGATGGTGATAGTCATGAACAGGAAAATGCCGATCAGGAGCCAGTCAAGCTGACGCCAGAGCGGAATGGCCGGATTGAACAGGTTGATGTATTCCTCGGCCAATGGCCACCAGATGTACAGGATCAGCAGGATGACCGCCAGGAAACCGCTTAACAACGCATAACTGGCACGGCTGAAGTGCTTGTTTTTGTGAGTCATGAGATCAAAACGCCCGGATCTTGAAGAATCGTCATTTGCGCATAGCCATTACTGTTTCCCGATTCGAATGCTATAATTCTAACTGATATGGAGCGAAATGGATGTCCATGATGAAGATCGGTGATATCGGGGTCCAGGGCGATGTGATCCTGGCGCCCATGGATGGCATCAGCGATCATCCCTTCCGCAGTCTCGCGAAGGAATTCGGCTCGGCCATCAGCTATGCCGAGTTCATCAATGCCCGCGAGGTGCTTTCCAATATCAAGCTGATCCAGAAGAAGGTCGTCTTCGATAGATCCGAACGACCGGTGGCCTTCCAGGTCTATGATGACGATCCGCTCAATATCCTGGAGGCGGCCCTGCGCTTGATGCAGTACAAACCGGACATCCTGGATGTCAACTTGGGCTGCTCGGTCAAGGCAGTCGCCAACCGTGGGGCAGGAGCAGGATTACTGAAGCAGCCAGATGACATCCGGCGGACATTTGAGTTATTAACCACAAACCTGGATGTTCCCATCACCGCCAAGATCAGGTTGGGATGGGATGAGGATACGCTTAATTACCTGGAGATCGCACGAATCATAGAGGGCAGCGGCGGGAAGGCCATTGCCATGCACGGCCGTACCCGTATGCAAACCTACTCCCATCCCGCCCGCTGGGAAGCCATCAAAGAAGTAAAGCAAGCGATCAAAATTCCGGTCATCGGCAATGGCGACATCAGATCCGTCGCGGATATCGACCGCATGATCGGGGAGACCGGCTGCGATGCGGTCATGATCGGCCGTGCGGCGGTCGGAAATCCCTGGATCCTGCGGAGGCAGGAGAAATCAGTCGTCAGCCGGGCAGAGGTGATCAAGGTCACGCTGGAACACCTGCAAAAATCAGTGGATTTCTATGGAGAATTAAATGGGGTCCGGAAGTTCCGAAAGTTCCTGAAACGATACCTGGAGGGGCTGGATATTGAGCCCTACCGCATGCAAGATCTGTTGAGTGAAGAAGATACTGATAACCTTGTCAGGATATTACACTCATTGCTAAATAAGTAGATCTAATAAAATATTTAGGTGATCGCAATGATGAAAAATGATTGGAAAAGCAATCCCCTGATAGCTGATTTCCTTATGCCACTGGTCGTCCTGATGTTTTATTGCGTGTCCTATATGTTTTTGTCTTCGTGGCTCCTTCTTGAAGGTGTCAATTATATTTTTGTGAGCAAATTATGGAAATATCTGGTTTTACTATTTGTAATTGTTGGTTTGATTACGATTATATTCGCGAAGATGAGGATTAATCTCAAACTGGAAATTTTCCATTCCGATGAGGGATTTACCATCAGCAATCTACTTCTATTATTTTTACCTCTGACCCCTGTTGTTCAATACATAATTAATAATCAGGATATTCTATCTCCGAAAGACTCGATTATTGTATTCATCTTCTTCTTGCTCGTATCCGGTATCTTAATTTTGGTGATTCCCTGGTTGTTCAGATCTTTTGGTTCCACCCGGATCCTTTTGGCAGTAGGGCTGGCTTTTACGACAACGATCACAAACATGGCACTGATCAGCCAGGCGCATCATTGGTTTGGAAAGGGGAGCTTGAGATACCAATTACCTGTTATGGGAGTTGTGTTCCTGCTGGCATACTTGCTTTACTCGGGCAAGCGTAAACTGGCTTTATACGCAATCATCACAGTATTCTTCTTATCCAACAGTGTGATGCAATTGTCACAGATCATCCGCCAGGCAAACGAACCTTCATTTGATCTTGCAGAGAATAAGTTATTATCTATTGTCGGAAACAGGGTCCCATCCAGAACTCCCAACATCTATCTACTTGTCTATGATTCCTATGTTGCCAACGAAACAATGCTGGCATATGGGTTCGATAACAGTGATCAGGAGGATTATTTACAAGAACAGGGGTTCACTCTCTATCCACATACCTATTCAGTCGGCTTTAATTCTATTGACTCGATGAGTGATGTCTTTAATGTATCAAATGATCCATACGGAAATGAAAGGCGAGGGGTTTCGGGAGATGGAGTCGTACAAAACTTATTTAGTAGCCTAGGTTACGATACTTATGGCGTGTTTACTTCCGATTATTTTTTCCAGGGGATCGGATCAAGCTATGATCACACAATTCCGGAATTCCAATCACCTCCATACCGGCATTTAATAACAGCGATATTAATGGGTGAATTCCGGTTTGATCTTGGTTTTGGTAAGTTGAACCACACCCAATTTGAACATGATAAACTTGATTCATTCTTGGAAATATCCAGGAGTAAAGGATTTATCTATACACATACAGATTTACCCTCTCATAGTCAAAATTCTGGAGCCTGTTTACCTGATGAAAATGAGATTTATTTCAGCAGGTTCGAGAAAGCCAACAGTGAGATGCGTCAGGATATCCAGACGATAATTTCCAATGATCCGGGAGCAATTGTGATCGTGGCAGGCGATCATGGGCCTTATTTGACCAAGAATTGCGACATCCTCTCCGGTCATTATGAAACATCGGAAATCTCACGGTTGGATATTCAGGACCGGTTCGGCACTTTCCTGGCCATCCGATGGCCAACCGAAGAGTATGACATGTATGACGAGATAACCGTGTTGCAGGATATCTTTCCGGCGATATTTGCTTATCTGTATGGCGATGCAGGTATACTGGAATCAAAAATAGAACCAGTGATCACATATTCCTATATTATCAGCGCTGCATCGGTCAATAACGGTGTCATTGTGGGTGGGATCGATAATGGTGAGCCACTTTTTTTATCAGGAGAATAAAAACATGGCATGTCGTGACTGGTATTGTGAAGATGTTCTCACAGGAAAACTCGAGATAAACAAAGTGTGGGAGGATGAGAGAGTGCTGGCTTTTCAACGTCCCCCACTTGATACTGATATCCATGTGTGGGTCATCCCGAAGTTGCATATTTCCTCGCTGATGGATCCATTGGCTCTCGATGGGGTCTTGTTATCCTCGATGGTCCGGGCGATTCAGGAAACAGCCAGATTGTTGGGATTGGATAAAACTGGTTTTTATGTTCAGATAAATGCCGGAACGTCAGGCGTCACACCTCATATGCACTGGCATATCCTGGGACCAGGCATACCATGACGATGGATCGAGTGATCCGTTACCAGGGCGCCATCCTCCGGGGTGACCACCTCCTGCTCATCAAGCATCATGAGCATGATTCCGGCCGCGAGTACTGGATACTGCCTGGCGGTGGACGTGAACCGGATGAGTCAGAAGAGGACTGCGTCAAACGGGAGATGTTGGAGGAAACGGGTTTGAATGTCCTGGTTGAAAAGTTGATTCTGGAGGATACGGATCTTCCGCTGGGGATCTATAAGCAGTATAAAACCTACCTGTGCCGGGTGATCGATGGAGAAGCAATGCCCGGATATGAGCCTGAAGCCGATGCAGCCCAGTCGTATGCCATTTCTGAAGTGCGCTGGTTCGATCTTAAGGATTCCAACAGGTTGGAGGCAGCTCTGAGAAAAGAACCTTTTACTTTTCCACTGGTGCAGCGGATTAGATCTTATCTCGGCTATCGCATTGAAAGTTCTGCTGCAAATAGTGACCGCGTTATTTGATATTTGGCAGGCTGAAGGAAATACAGGTGCCGGGATGAGACTGGTCCTCGTAAACCGGGCTATCAGCCTTGATGTGCCCCCCATGCGCTTCGACCAGTTGCCTGGCAATCGCCAATCCCAGGCCTGATCCGCCGGATTTTCGCGCGCGGGATTTATCCACGCGGTAAAATCGCTCGAATACCAAAGGAAGCTCCCCGGCCGGGATGCCGGAGCCATTATCGCAAACCGAGACCCTGACCTCATTTTCCATGGCGGATGCCGATAATTTGATCTCCCCTTTTTCCGGCGTGTAGTTCAGCGCATTCGCAACCAGGTTGGTCACCACCTGGGCGATTCGGTCTGAATCGATTATAACAGACGGCAGATCGGAGTCCTGGTGGTATTCGAGCCGGATGCTCTTTTCAAGGGCTGCCGGTTTGAACTTATCCAGTAATCCGGGCAGGAAGCGGGAGAGATCGGTCGATTGCTTTTCCAGAACCAGCTCACCGGATTCCGCGATCGACAGCAGGCGCAAGTCAGAGATCAGGCGGTTCAAGAGCAGCGATTCCTCGTGTAAGATGGCCAGGTGCTCACTATCAGCCGGGATGACGCCATCCAGCATGCCCTCCAGGTTGGCTTGCACGACTGTCAGGGGTGTGCGCAGTTCATGGGCGATATCCGCGATCATGCGCCGACGCTGGGTCTGGGCATTTTGCAGGTCATCGGCCATATGGTTGAAGGCTAACCCCAGGTCACCCAGCTCGTCATTCGTTTTTACCCGTATGCGCTGGCTGAGATCGCCCCTGGAAATGGCACCGGCTGCTGTTTTTAATTTTCCCAGCGGGGCGGTGATCTGCCTGAAGAGTAGGATGCCCAGCAGAACCGCGATCAGGCTGGCTGTCATAGCAGCTACCAGGATGGAGCGGTTTACCGATAAAAGGAAGGTTGCTGCAGCAGAAGCCAGCGGCGAGGCGTCTTCCTGAACCACGATCAGCGTTCCTGCCAACTGACCACTAACACTGATCGGAACACCTTTACCCAACTGGTCATCCGTCAAGGGCTGTCCGGTCAGGATGTTTGCAGAATCATGGACAACCACGCCCCCGGGATCTGCCAGGATGATGCGTTGGTTGGGGGAAGGCTTGCCGAGTCCCTGCCCCATGCCATGACCCATGGCGCCCTGACCGGCTGCACCCATCATGGGCATACCCAGGGTTAGATTGGCTGTGATGTATAAATCCACTCCGTTCCAGCTTTCATTGACTTTGTAATATTCCGCCAGGGGTGTAACCAGAGTCTCCGCCAAAGTCTGGCTGACACGGGTGGTGTAGAGTAAGAACGCAGAACGGGTCGCCTGCCAGGTCGAAAACCCGATGATCAATCCTCCAATCACGATCACCAGCAGGAAGGCACCCAGCAATTTAAACAACAGGCTGTTACGCATCGGGTATCTCTTCGTATTTATAACCCACCCCAAAAACCGTATGGATCAGGCTGGGATTGCGTGGATCGGGTTCGAGCTTGAGCCTGAGATTTTTGATGTGAGCGTCGATGGTCCTTTCGTAACCCTCATAGGTTGTTCCCTGCGTCTTTTCGAGCAGCTGCAGGCGTGAAAACACACGCCGGGGATTCTGCGCCAGGATCAGCAGCAGATCGAATTCGGTGGGCGTCAACTCAACAAGTTGACCGTCACGCAGGACGATATGCTGGGTGGTGTCGATCTCAAGACGATCCGTTTTGATCACCTGTGTTTCCGCTCCGGAACCGCTGCGGCGCAGGACGGTTTTGACGCGTGCCACCACCTCGCGTGGGCTGAAGGGTTTGACGATGTAATCATCCGCTCCCAGTTCAAGGCCGACCAGCTTGTCGGTTTCCTCGGAGCGGGCAGTCAGCATGATGATGGGGGTATCCGAGTCCTGCCGGATGGTCTGGCAGACTTCCAGCCCGTCCTTGCCGGGCAGGTTAAGGTCCAGCAGGACAAGGGCAGGGTGCTTCTCTTCGAAGAGCTCCAGTGCGGTCTTTCCATCCTGGGCGGTGATGGTGCGGTAACCCGAGTTGGTCAGGTAAGCGCTGATCACAGCGCTGATCTGCGGTTCATCATCGACGATTAAGATCAAGCTTTCCATGGTTAACCCTTATTATACAGATGTCTGGCATTTAGATGTCCTGCCAGTCCAAAAGCAACAAAAAACCAGGGTATGCTCGGGGTGAGATACCCTGGTTTCATAGCTACTTGCTTATTACGGCAGGTTGGGGCAGGCACCGGTGCCAAAACCACCCATGCGACCGGAACGGCCCATCATGCCAGAGCCCTGCTTGCGGCCAGTACCGCCGAACATCATGCCGCCGCGGGTTTTCATCCACTCAGCCTGCTCTTCAGACAGGGCACCATCAGCCACTGCCAGATCGATGGCTTGACTGCGTGCATCCAGCATCCAAGTGCGGAAATCCTCGAGGGTCAAGCCCTCATCAAGCGCGATGTCTGCCATGGTCTCTCCACCTGAGATACGTGTCTCAAGCTCTGATACACTGATCCCCAGCTTGTCTGAATACACTTCCAGCATGTAATCATGCAGGATGCCATCATTCAAACGGGCACCATCCGGACGACCGAAACCGCATCCGTCAATTTTAAGGATATTATCAACCAAACCGCAGTGATCGGATGGCAGGGGAGGCTCACCGGTATCCGCAGTTACTACGGAGGTAATGCTGAAAGCCAGTGCTAGAGCAGCGATGAGCGTGAGCCCAAGAATTATTTTCTTCATTTTATTCTCCTTTTTGTAAAGAATCTTGCTTGTTACTGGTTACAGGATACTGCCAGGATGTGAAGATTTGATGAAGAAATGGCGATAATTTCATTAATTCGCGAGAGTTACAATGTATCTAATGGATCGAGAAACAA
>JAFGXF010000119.1 GCA_016936755.1 Anaerolineaceae bacterium
TCCTTTTTTGGTTTTCCACCTCTAAGGATTACCCCGATGTGCCTTTTTGTCTAGTCTCTCTGTCTCACATGTATCTGAACTAGTTCAGATTATTTTAGCAATTGTTATTTGAAATTGAAAAGTGAACTGTTTTCAATTTCAAATAACATTCCCCAAGAACATAATTGACATTCGCCTCTATAATGGTATGATTACTACATTGAGGCTGGTCGGATGAGCGCGGGTTCTTCGGAACTCGAGGAAAGTCCGCTCTCCACAGGGCAGGGTGCCGGGTAACACCCGGAGCGGTAATACGCTGGACAGGGTCACAGAGACATACCGCCGGAGCGATCCGGTAAGGGTGAAAAGGTGGTGTAAGAGACCACCGCACCGGCAGTAATGTCGGTGGCCAGACAACCCCCACCTGGAGCAAGGTCAAGCAGGGACACGCACTTTCTTCGGGAAGTGCCAGCGGCTGCCCGCCGCGCAAATCCCGGGTAGACCGCATGAGCCTGGCGGCGACGTCAGGTCGAGAGAGATGCTCATCAAGACGGTGCAACTCCGTTGAACAGAAAGCGGCTTATAGACCGGCCTTTATATTCATGCTCCCCGTCAAATGACGGGGAGCACCATTCTACGAGGTGGATTGATGGATAAATACGAATTCGATGCGATCATCCATTCATCCGGCCAGGGTGGTGGTGCCTATATTCTCTTTACTTATGACCCATTGACCTGTTTCGGGAAGAAAAACATGATCCCGATCGACTGCACCTTCGATGGCATTTCCTACCGCGGATCAATCGCCAACATGGGCGCTGGGCCCTGCATCGGTGTTCTGAAGGCCATCCGTGAACGGCTTGGTAAAGGGGATGGGGAATCAGTTCATGTTATCGTCTGGCAGGATATCACCCCACGCATGCTCGATACACCCACCGATCTGGCGGTTGCATTGAAGGATAATCCAGTCGCCGCTGCTGCCTGGAAAAAGCTCTCCTACTCCCATAAACGCGAACATGTGGAAGCGATCACCTCAGCCAAAAGAGATGAGACAAGACGGTCGCGAATATGTAAAACCATTGAAAACTTGACGGGCACTACGAAATCCTGATATTACCTGGCAAGGGTATAATTTCTACAGGTCATATCTCACCAAAACCAGGTCATATTGACAAAATCCGGATCAACAACCTATCAATCGCTGGCGGAAGAATATCAAGCCACCCACCGTGCCCACTGGGATTCGGTTTTCCTGCGGGCGCGCTCTCACAAAGGACTTGGCAGATACTATCACCAGCGGCTGAGAGATGTTTTCGCCTTTCTGGTTCCGCCGGGGAGGCGTATTTTGGAAATCGGAAGTGGTTCGGGTGATCTGCTGGCCGGGTTGGCACCGGCATTGGGCGTCGGTATCGATTTCTCCTGTGAGGCAATAAAACAAGCCCATATTGGTCACCCGGAATGTCACTTCATACTCGCGGATGGACATACACTGCCGCTCAAGGGTGATTTTGATGTCATCATCCTGTCTGACCTGCTAAATGATGTATTCGATGTCCAGAGCTTGCTGAGTGAAGTACGGCGGCTCTGCCACCCCGGTACACGCATCCTCATAAACAACTACAGTCGGGTATGGCAGTTGCCACTCTGGTTGGCCGAGAAAACCGGCGCAGCTAAACAGAACCTTTTACAGAACTGGCTGACCCCGGAGGATATCCGCAACATATTACACCTGGCCGGAATGGAAGTTATCCGTCACTGGCTGGAGATCATCCTGCCAGTCGACATCCCGTTCCTGACAGCTTTCAGCAACAAGTTCCTGGCCAGAATATGGCCATTCTGTTTACTCGGCCTGACCAACTGCTACCTGACGCGCCCGCTGGCTGATGCAACACCCATCAAACAGCAATCCACCAGTATACTCATCCCGGCACGTAACGAGGCTGGCAACATACCGGAGGTCTTCAAACGCCTGGCATCTGCTAACCAAACGACCGAATTGATTTTCGTGGAAGGTCACTCAACCGATGATACATGGAAGGTGATCCAGCGCGAGGTTAAAAAGCACCCCGAATTCAGGTGTAAAGTAATCCAGCAGATCGGGATTGGAAAAGCCGAAGCCGTTCGGGCAGGCTTTGAACAGGCCAGTGGTGATATCCTGATGATCCTGGATGGCGACCTGACCGTCCCACCGGAGTACCTCGAACGCTTCAGGCAGGCACTGGTGAAGCGTGAAGGCGAATTCATCAATGGTGTACGGCTGGTCTACCCGTTGCCAAGAGAATCCATGCAATTCCTGAATTTCCTCGGCAACAAGTTCTTCAGCCTGGCCTTTACCTGGTTACTCGGGCAGCCTATCAAAGATACACTGTGTGGCACTAAAGTGCTATTTCGAAAAGATTATGAGCGTATCGCTGCCAACCGCTCTTACTTCGGTGATTTTGATCCCTTCGGCGATTTTGACCTGCTGTTTGGCGCTGCCCGACTGGGACTGAAGATCGTCGATATTCCCATCCGATATCAGGAACGTACATATGGCAGCACCAACATCAGTCGCTACCGGCATGGAGCCCTCCTTTTACGGATGGTCATCTTTGCCGCCAGGCGATTGAAATTCATTTAGAAGTATCGATATAGAAAAACGGACAGCCAGGCTGTCCGTTTTTTATCATCTTGTATCAATCCTGTTTAACCAACCAATAATCATTCCAATCGCCCTCCGCTGTCCATCCCGCCCGACCTGAGCTGCGTGAAACCACGCTCCACCACACGTAGGGTCCCATGCAGGCAGGTCCACTAACAATATTGACCTGTTCGCCAGGCTCGAGCGTTCCAGTGATGAGTGAATCCGTGCCGGGCTTGTCACGCAGAATATTCTCTTTGGGTGGGTCAAGCGAGACCATGGCCACATCTCCAGCATGTAAGACAGAAGGGTAGGCATTCGGGCAGGCTGAATACGCGCCTGTCATTGGTGTACGCGTCGGCATTATAAAAGTTGTTGGCGGAACAAGCGTGAAAGTTGGTGTTGGAGGAAGGTCAGTCGCGGTGGCCGTTGAAGTTACTTCTTGCGAAAGTGAGGCCTGCGCATTGGCAGTCAAATTGACGATCACTTCCAATGTCGCTTCGATATCCTGGCTGACAACTGGCTGCGCAGGCTGTTGATCACGCTTGAAAGCAAATATCACCATCAGGACCACCAGCACCGCGACCAGACCCAGGATGATCAGGGTCAGCGGAGAGGATAGATTGATGGTTACCTTCGCAGGTTGTCGTGTGGATTTCTGATGCTGAACCCTGGAATTTTTCGGTTTCGGCATGCTTTTACCGGTTTCAGGACAATACTTTGTTCCGTCCGGGTGTTTTTGACCACAATACGGGCAGTGCATTCATGCTCCTTCTTTACAACACAATGTTCAGATATGAGTGTACATCAACAGGATTAATCGGTCAAATGGCGGTCGAATCAGCTGCCGTTAAAACGCCACCGGCCACATGCCAGCAGGTAGCTGCCTGTACAAAATCAGGCTTGAACAATGCCAGGTCATTGGTCGCCAGTATGGCCTGTTCCCCATCGGATAAAGCATCCAAAAGGTCTGAACGACGGCTTTGATCCAATTCTGCCAGGATCTCATCCAGCAATAAGACCGGTTGTTCACCTGTACGCCCTCTCATCCACTCGACTTCGGCCAGCTTCAGCGCCAGCAGAGCTGTCCGCACCTGTCCTCGGGAACCATAACTGGTTAGATCAATCCCGTTGGCCAGGAAACGCAGTTCATCGCGATGAGGTCCGATGGTGGTTACTCCGCGCGCAATTTCCTCCCTACGCAATTCAACCAGCCGGTTGGAAAAGCCATTCTGAATATCCACTTCCTTCAAACCAGAGCGATCCACCAGTGTGTCGATTGGAAGTCCAAGTTGTGAGCTGTTCACTGCCAGAGGATCAAAGGCCGGCTGGTATGCCAAGCGCAGCACCTCGCTGTTGCCTGTCAGGCGATGGTGAACTTTACGTACAACTCGTTCCAACTCATCCAAAGCGGTAATACGTGCCATCATAATTTGGGCACCAGACCTGGTCAGGATCTCATCCCAGGCTGCCAGCTGGTCAGGATCTCCGCCTCTTTCTGAGAGTTGTTTCAGCAATGCATTACGCTGGGTGAGTGCTTGAGAGTAATCAACCAGTGCCCGGCTGTAGCCGGGGGATGTCTGACCGATGGCCAGATTGAGATAGCGGCGGCGCTCCTCAGGACCATTCTCAATAATGCGCATCATGATGGGCAGGAAGATGACTGAATTGAAATGTCCGACCAGATCAGCCGAACTCTTCTTGATACCATCCAGCATGAATTCCCGGCGAAAGCGGGGAGGGGTTCCTGCGCCATTGGTCTCCTGGATCAGGCGCACTTCCAGGTGGTGGTTGTGCTTTTTGCGTTCATAATCTGCCACCAGGCGGGCCACCGCCAGACATTCACGAGCGGCATTAAAATTAATCAACTGCCGGTCACTTTCTGCCTGATATGAGGTGAACGCAGTCAGGTAGTAAATAGCTTCCAATAAAGAAGATTTCCCTTGCGCATTACCCCCAACCAGTAAAACGACCCGTCCTGTGAAATCCATGTCCAGACGGGCGTATAAGCGGAAATCGGTAACAGCCAGATGTGTCAGCCGCATCAGTCAGCGATTACCTGCGCTTCCTCTTCGGTGGGCTGCCATACCCGTGAGGCACGATCGACATATAAAATGCCGTCCACATGATCCGTCTCATGCTGGAAGATACGTGCCAGCCAGCCCCGGGCTTTGATCTTAACCGGTTTTCCAAAACGGTTCATTCCACGAACAATCACCTGCTCATGCCGCTCAACCTCCCCGACCAGTCCTGGCACTGACAGGCAGGCTTCAATGGCTGTCACTTTTTCCTCTGAGTGTTGGCTAAGTTCTGGATTGGCAACCACGAATAATTTCTTGGGTTTTTCTTCGTTCTCTTCATCCCCAAATTCAACCACGATTAAACGGTAAGGAACGGCAATCTGAGGTGCGGCGAGACCGACGCCTGGTGCCTCGCGCATGGTCTCGATCATATCGTCCACCAGCGTCTGGAATTCACGATCATAACTGGTGACTTTATGTGATTTCCGACGTAAAATGGAATCTGGCAATGTGATGATGGTTCTTAAAGACATGTTAACAATTCTACCCGATAACCAATGATTATTACAATTTCATTCACTCGTTTATGCGACGGTGATAAGCAGCGATCCATTGTGCCATGCGATCGCGCTCCGATTCAATGTTGACCTGGCGCAGGGCAGCCTGACGTTCAGCAATATGACGGTAAATCTCACGCTGAACACCGGAAGGGTCGCGCACATAATCAAATATAAGGCTCTCAGCGCCCACCTGAATATTGACCACTCCATAGTTCAATAAAACACCCAACAGACCACGCCGACGGTAATTGATACTTAAAATACTTTCCAGCATGGCACTCTTGCGGTCTTCCCTTCCGAGTGGAGTGCGCTTGACATCCAACACCTGATCGGAAGTAATCTGGTAGATATCATTGCCCCAGTCGATCAACTGATAAAGATACCAGATGACAAAGACCATCACACTCATGCCAGTCACCCATTTCAAGGGATCACTGAGCGGTGCAGAGAGCCGGCTGGACAAACCTCCCAGAAGGATATAGATGCATGCTGCGCCAAAGGTGAACGGTAGCCAAGTCTTGTGTAACAGGATGATCCAATGCTTGCGAAAGGTGACCGTTTCAGCACCATTGCCGTTGGATCGATCAGCCTCAGACGTCTGCAGGTCAACTCCATTCAGCTGCCGATCAAGCGCAGACTGCATGGCACTCATCTCCAGTTCATCGTTGCTGGTCTTGGTACGTTTGACCATCAATTCTATCAACCGGGCTGCCAAGTCGGGACTGGGGATACCATGCCAGACAACCGGCGTGTTGTATGTTCGCGAGGTGATGTCGCCAAAGTCAAACATCTTTCCCAGCACGGTGGTACCCATTTCAACCGCCATGATATTGGTTAACGGGATCTCCTCGCGCTGATCAAATACACCCGCAGTGCGGTCCACACGCACCATCCGCCTGGAGGTCAGGATGAAATAGTCATTTGCCCAATCAAGCACCACCCAGAAGATCCACAACAACGCAGCCGCAATGCCTACAGATAAGCCGACTACAACTGTCCTGGAAAATGTAAAGGTACCCTCCTGCAGGTTGAGCAATAAAAGGATCAATCCAATGAATACCAACAGCGCGGGTATGAGCATGCGAATAAACAGGAAGAAAGTATGTTTACGGTTAAGCATGACAACACGCTCATCCCGGCCAAGCCAGTCAAGATTGGTGAGGCGAATCAGCTTTTGTGTGCCGGCCAACACACTGCGACTATCTGCCAGACGTGGGTATTGATCGATCAAGTCCCTTAACCTATCGCCGCGTATTCGCAACAGAACTGACTCACCGCCTGCCATTGCTGTGGTACGGTAGTAGTCACCCCGCAACAAGGACTCTTCCCCGACCGGATCACCTTTTTGAAGGTCCACTTCACTGACAATCCGACGGTTTTTTTGCCGAGTCAGGGTGATGTTCCCTTCCAATAAAAGGTAAAAAGCACACGCACTCTCCTGTTGGGTGAACAAGACCTGACCAGTTTTCACACTAATCAGGTCAAAATCCTTAACCAGGCGCTTTCGTTCATCTTCATCAAGCTGGCTGAAGAAAGGCGAATCACTGATGAAATCAAATACCTGTTGGAAAGCAATGGCCACGTGCTTGGTTCCCTTGTCGCTATGATATCTCTTTAATAA
>JAFGXF010000120.1 GCA_016936755.1 Anaerolineaceae bacterium
GGGTCACGTGGCACCCCCTGTGGGTGTAACCGCTTGGGGGATGGGACTTTGATAAAATAATCACAGGGGGCCCGTAGCTCAGTGGCAGAGCACGCGGCTCATAACCGCTTGGTCGTAGGTTCGATACCTACCGGGCCCACCTCTTATTCTTACATCGGTTGCTATGATCACCTGTTCTTAAGGGGCTTGTTTTGACCTTATCTGAAACCAGCTGGTTAATACAACATTCCACCATAGGGGTGGAATGTTGTTTGTCGCGGGTTCGCTGGAGTTCCCCGCTAATCAGAGGTCAACAGAGAGAGTTGATAACTTCAAATCATATTATCCGTGACGAAACCATAAAAATATCCGAATTAGGCCGCGGCACCCACATGTGACAAGGTGCCATTTAGCTGGCGCGCAAATTCAGACAACGATTGGGCCCGAATGGCTGACAATAAAGTGTGACTTTCCTGATTTAACTGAAAAGGCTCACCCGCAAAACCCATGGTCAGTGCTCGGGCGGGGTCAGAAAGCAGGATCTTGCAGAATTGCGGATTTATGACAGCTGCAGTAAGGATCCGGCTGTATTCCTTTTCCAAATGATCACCCCCGGTCCTTTCATATTGCGGAATGGAAGCAGTTATTTTTTCCATTAATTATTTTCTCCTCGTTTTTTCCTGGTTTTCCTCCCAACGCCCAGAAGAGCCAGAAAGCGCCGGCAGCCAGGATGACATCGCCCAGGCTGAATGCCACCCGATAGGGTGACCAATCAGGAATGATGAATAAATCCGAAAGAAATGACAGATTGGTCATATCCCCAGTCAAAACGATGTTCTTGCTGTTCCATAATCGCTCGCCAATAGCCCAACTTTCAGGGGAGCTATGCGGATAGAGATTGGTGATCGTACTCGGAGTCATTGGCATTAAACCACCATTCAACAGCATGACGCTTAGATTTAGTAAGGTGCCCAGCGCAAGTAAAACGAATCCGGGTTTATGCCAATTCATGAGCGTAAAGGCCAGCAAGATAAATTGGCTGATGAGCAGAACGAAAGCCACCCAACCGTCTTCAAGGGTGATTCCGAGACGTGACAACTGGAAAACACACAACTGTGCCAGGAAAACCAGAATGACCAACCACGGCTTGGTCAGTTGCAGGGTTCGATATTGATGTTTCCCCAGTTCTGCCCGTACCATCCCCGACAGCACGCCGAGAAGGATGGCCGTGAGCAGGATCATTTAGTTGCCTATACCACCCATCGCACCGGGAGCGCCGGCAGCCAGAATGAACATGACGATGGTGATGATCAGAATTACGATACGTACTTTGCCCGAGGCGAAGAATTTTGTCAAATCAGCGGATACGGGTTTTATTGATTTCATGACAGCTCCTTTTTTCTCTACGCGTAAAGCATATTGCTGATGAGGCTTCAAATCAGGCTCATTAATGAAATGCGTCTCCGTAATGGGCTTGTCAACGATATTATGATTTTACACTACAACAAGGAAGAAGTATTTGATGATGGGTCGTGCTTGTTATATAAGATTGCGATACAGTTGGATGGTCTCAGGCGAAGGGGTTGTGGAAAGATCTTCCTGAAGGACGGACTCAAGTTGTTGATAAGATTTGATAATCGCGGCTTTATTGCCGGTTCCCGCATAAGCCTTAAAGAGGATTTGGTAGGCTGTTTCAAGATATGAATTGAATTCGATGACTCGTAAACACAGGCGAACTGCTTCCAAATGATTGGCAAAAGACAGCGCGAGTTCAGCGGCAGAGATGCAGGCACTTTCAAAAGATCGTTGCAGCCGTTCCCTTTCAATAATAACCTCTGATAGATCAAGACCTGGAAGGAAGGGACCTTTGTAGATATTAACTGCTCGTATCAATTTAGAAAGCTTATCCTGTGGTTCATCTTCCTCTTCTGCCTGCACCAGCGCAGTAACAAAAGCATCCAGGTCATATTCATAATCCAGTGCACGATTGAATAAATAGCGGTCGTCCTCGAATTGGATCACTTCCCTGCCGACGGCCCGCCGTAGACGATAGATGGCATTCTTAAACCTGATTTTCATATCCTCGGGATCTGAATCAGGCCAGAATGCCAGTCCGACAGTTTCTTTCGTAACGCCATCAGGGTGCAGGAGCAAATAAAAGAACAGGTCCCTTGAAAGCATGGTCTGCCAGATGGTGTTTGTAATGATTCGGTTGTTAAGCTTGACTTGCATGGTTCCCAGGCCGCGGATGCTGAGTCTGGGAGGACCAAAGGGGACTGTCAGGTTATGTTGCCTGATTTGGCGTCTTAAAACGGGCATTTTTTCTTCATATTCGGTAATAAACGACAATATTCGCGCCGCAGATGAGTGTAAAAGCTCAGTTGTCAACATTGACCGTAATTGGGATATTAACTGTTGGGCGGGAATGATGATACTACTCCACCCATTGATCAATCGTATGGACTTTAACAAACGAGTTAGCTCCAATGCCGCGGTTTCATTATCCCCTGCCAGGAAATGGGCTACTGCCAGGTACAGGCGGGATACATCTCCATTGGTGTGGTCATGTTCCCGGTCGTAAACAGCCAGGGATGATTGCAATACCGTAATTGCTTCACGTGGCTTACCCAGCGTAATATAAAGACGTCCCCGCCAGGTATTGGTAAGAGCCAATTCCAGGTCTGATGCATCTTTCTGGGCCTTCTCAAACACCTGGTTTCCAAGTATGGTGGCTTTCTTAAAGTCGTTTTTCCTCAGTGTGAGCTCGGCTTCTGCCAATCCCAGATGGATGGCCAAAAATCGGTCCTTAATAACATCGTTGATACTTGACGCCCTTTGATAGGCTTGTTCAGCTTCAGCAAGCGCACCCATATCCCGGTAGATATCACCAATGCTTGCCAGACTAAAAGCTTCCATTCGGGGGTAACCGCTTTGCCTGGCAAAGGAGTATGAGCGTTCCAATGTATTGATGGCAACCATGAATTGCCCTGTCTGGTGGTATAAGACTCCCAGATTATTGTTGAGATTGGCCTGCCAGACCGGACTGCCGGTTTTCGACCACAGGTCACGCGCATCCGTATATGCTGTTTCGGCCAGTTGATACTCTCCCTGGTTGGTATAAAGCAAGCCCAATTCCATGGATAACAGGGCTGTGTTATGAGTGTCGTTTAATCTGCGATAAGTTGATAAGGACTTCTTAAGATGTGAACTTGCTTTTACCAGGGCGCCGGTCATGTAATAATTGGTGCCAAGTGCCCGCATTGCTCTCGCACGCCATCCAAGCAGCTCCTTGGATTTATCCGATATTGCCAGGGTTCTTTCGGCATCCCGGATGGCATGCTGATATTTACCCAGCATGCGGTAAACATCTGATCGGCGCAGTAGCGCATCAATGAGATGTGTTGGATCTTCACGCCCTGTTAAGCGGGGAATGGCTTTTTCAAGACAGGCCAACCCCTCCTCGACCTGACCACGCATGACTTTCACTGAACCCAATAGGGAGAGCAATTCAGGGTGTTGTTTATAGTCGGTTTCCAAACACCTGCCAAGCCATTCTGATAATGCCAATAGATTTCCAGAAGTTTGGATTTTACTTCCATCACAGATCAACATTTCCAGTATGCCGGCATGATCACCCAGGCGCTCATATATGTCATAGGCTAAAGCCCAATCACGGTGTTTACGGTGATGTTCAGCCAGGCGTTGCAGGATGATTCTGCGTGTATCGGGGTGCTCCGCCAATGCGCGCTGCTGCAAAAAATCACGAAACAAGTGGTGATAACGGATGGAAATCGTTTTATCGCCAACCGGTAAAGCAAACAGGTTGTTCTTCAGTGTCAAATTCAGCAGGGCATTCCAGTCCGGATCCGGAAAACCCATACAACCTGTCAGGATTTCGTTACAAAGAGATACATCGAATTCCTCAAGCAATGAGGAAAGGATAAGAAATGTTTTGGTTTCATCTGACTGCAGAGAAAAAACCTGATCAGAAAGGTAGTCATAGAGACTGATACCGGTCACGCGTTCCACCCGTGATAATTTTGCACTTTCTTGCCCATACATTTGGGTCGCCAGCACAAGGCCGGTAATCCAACCTTCAGTATTGGATATGAGAGAGTTTATCGCGTCCTCGGAAAGGTGAAGGTGATAATTCTGTTGAAATAATGTTTTAATTTCGTCGCTGGTGAAGACAAGCTCCTCATAACTTAAACCACCAACCTGCGATTGAGCCACCAATAACGGCAACTCCGGCAGGGTTAATAATGCGCGTGATGCGATGATCAAGTGACAGTTTTCATCCACCGCATTAATGAAACGGCTGATGAATTGCTCTGTTTTCTGATTGCTGCCTAATAAATGGTAATCATCGAGGACTATTACATAATGTTCGAGAACATGATCAAATAGATCGTTCACAATGGTTGAACAAATGGCATCCACGTTGATGGTCTCGTCATTGGCATCAGAGATCGCGGATAATGACTCATCACCAAAAGCTGGAAAACGCTTGCGTATGGCGGCAACAAAATGGACTAAAAAGCGGATAATATTTTGGTCAAGACGATCAATGGTTTGCCAGCAGACTGGTAGTTGAGATTGATGAGCAAAATCGATTAATAGAGCGGTTTTTCCATATCCGGCAGGCGCTGCAATAATGGCCAGCCTTGTATCCATGAACCCATTAAGTAGATCAAGCAGTCGCGGCCGTGATACAAGGTCGGCCCTGCGACGGGGGATACTGATCTTTGTCTGGGTTACCGGGTATTGATTTGTCATTTGATTAAAGCGCATATTTCGGCACCTAATTATATCTTCCCCATGGGACTATGAGGCGAAGACGCATCAAAATAATCCGAAAATACGCGGAAAAGATATAATTATTTTGCCATGACAAGCGAACGCTCCCAGGCAGTTATATTTCAAGAGGACGCACTTCCATCCGTTTTTCATCAAACCCCGGAAGAGTTCATTTATTATCTGGAAAGAGATGGTAACAAGTTCCTGACATTTTATTGGGACCAGATTGGTAAAAAATATCCCGAGGAGGAACGGGCAGATTCATATGGATTACACTACATCATCCGCAAGCCACAGAAAAAAGTGACCATCGTACTTGTCTTGATGCCAGCACCACAAAAGGAGGGAGAAGCATACTTTGAAGCATTCGTGTATCGGCCCAGCCGGGTAACACCCATATTAAGGATAAATGACATGACTTCGGTTTTCTCTCTGGTAATGATTACTCCGATAAACGATAGTCCAAAGACATTCATCATGGAACGCACCAGAAAGGGGGTGTCGCTGGAACACGGCGCAGGACCACAACCTGTTGTGGAAGATTTTTTTCAAGCAGTACTCGAATTGATACGCGATTCACGGGGAAATTTATAACATCATGAGCCATCTATGAACGTCTCAATCAAATAACAAGTGATATAAGATTGCTTTTGGATATGTATCCAACACAGGTTCACCTGGTGCAGCAATATTAATCGTCGTACCGTTTATATTCAATGGTCCCGATTCGCGATGCATTTCAGAACCAACAAAGATAATTTGAGATGGATCGAATTCCCCATAGAGCGATGGGGGCGCTTCAACATTGGTTATCTGCAGCGTGATCTTTCCATCTTCGGTCAATATCGATTCCTGCCAGTTTGGTAAAAGCCGATATACACGTGGTGGTGCTGCCCAGCTTGATGGAAAAACAAATAACTGTTCAAGCACACGAGGCACATTCCATGTGTTGGCACCGATTTGGGTCGTTTCAGGAATGCTGCAAGCCGCTACCAAGGTGATCTTGTTTTCGCCCGCATCCTGTATTTGGGGCAGAAGATCAGACCAGAAGCGTTTTTCATAGCTCCATGCCAGCCGGTATTCATTTTGAACAACAAAACCAAAGCCAACGAAAAAAGCCATATAAGCAGCTAATAATGGAACAACTATAAAGCGAACCGGATTGTTCTTCAACAAGGCCATCAGCTGCTCCAATAGGGTTCCGGTTATCAAAGATGCACCGACAATGGCAGCTGCGTGAACACGTGCATCGCGGCCATTTAGAATAGACGCAGCAACCGTAAACGAAATCAGGTAGGATGCGCCAAGCATTACAAGGCCGGCCAGGTAGAGTTTTATTGTTGCTGATAAGCAGGGCGTCCACAAGGGATGTGTTTCCGTTTTTCCCTTAATATTGCTCCTGGAAATATACCCTAGCAGCAGGGAAGTCAGCACAATAGCGCCGGCAATGACCGCCTCGAGAACCAGTGGTGTTATTTGGGTGATCACCTGAGATGGGCGATAGTAAAGAATGGTGATGTTGGCCAGGAGACCTTTGGCGACTTGATAAATGGGTCGCTTAATCAACTCCATAGTTGATAATTCGACCACGCGTCCCTCACCAATGGACAGCCGTATGATAAAGACGGCAAGTAACATGGCACCCATAACGGCCAAATGCAGAAATAACTCCTTAATCAACCGTTTATCCCATTTGGATTTCAACAACGGAATACCCATAAATACCAGAAACGGTGTTTCGTATCCAAAAAGGATGATAAAGGCCAATGTATATGCCAGCCATCGTCTGTTCGACAAATAGGCATGAGAAGCCAAGAATAACAGCAACAGGAACGGTTGCAGACCCAGCGAGAGCGTTAGAAATATCCTGGTTGTGTCACTGGCAAAGAGACAATAGGCAAGCGCTGAAAAAAAAGCGACTTGACGGTTGGAAACTCTGCGTACTATGGCATAGAATAATGACAGGTTGACAAAAGTCAGGAGGTACCCGATCCAATAAGCACCCCATAGGCCATTGATATGCCAGCCAAGCCAGGAAAATAAATATATACTGCTGTCATGAAGCGGGCGGGCGTGACCATACAGATGACTGATCAGAGACCAGATATGCTTGAGAAGCTCAGGCAGTGAGAATGCAAAAGCTCGTGGGATGATGGTCAAATCATCTTCATACAAACCAAATTGACGGCTTTGCCAGTAGTAAACACACCAGTATCCAACTGCCAAAACGGCCAACAGGGTTACTTCACCACTGGGGGAGGTTAAGAATTTTGTCAGGCGGTTTTTAATGGATATGGTGGCTTTTAAGTTGGGTGACATATTTCCGATTATGCCACAGATTGTTGCCAGCCAATTGTTAAGGACAAACAGTTCGCCAGAGTCTTAATGAAAACATGAATTGATATACTTAAAGATAAATCATAATGTTAAGCCTGAAGCCCAACTATGATGAGTCGAAAAAGCGGATGGATGCTTTCTGGGAAAGAGAGCTCATTGACCGCCCGCTTGTCCAAATCCAACTCTTTAAACCTGCCGAAGAACAGGTCAGATTACCGGTGTCTGGGTATACCAGCAAGGATGACGAATGGATGGATGCCGGTTTTCAGGCTGAATGGAACTTGACCCAGCTTTCCAATCAACTGTTCCTGGGCGATACAATGCCGGTTGCGTATCCCAATCTGGATATGGAATTGATGGCGGTAGCCTATGGATGCCCCATCCAAATCACTGCGGATGGAGCCTGGTATTGCAAACCAATCTTTCAAACAGCAGCTGACACACAAAGCATGGTGTTTAACTGGGATCACCCCACCATAAAAAAGGTTGAAGAGATTACCAGTACCCTTCTTGAAACCGGAACCGGCACCTTCATCACCAGTTTGCCAGGTACTCATACCGGTGTGGATTGCCTGGCAGCTCTCATGGGGCCGATGAAACTGGCTGCGGCATTGATCAATGAGCCAGTATCTGTGAGAGAAAGCCTGAAACGAATCAGTAATGATTACCGGCGTCTTTTCAATTGTTTTTTTCAAAAATATATCAAGGCCGGGCAACCGATCACAACTTGGATTCCCCTGGTATCCGATGACAAGTTCGATGTTATTGCCAATGATTTTTCGATAATGGTCAGTGACACCATGTACCGGGATTTATTTTTGGAAGATGTGATACAGTATTGCCGATTTCTGGACAGGTCGTTTTACCACATCGATGGCCTGGGTGCGTTACGACATCTGGATGCCATATTGGAAATTGGGGGGGTGAACGGAGTCCAATTTGCACCCCCACCAGGGCAGGCGGATTTTTGCCGGTGGGTGCCGGTTTACCGACGCATCCAAATGGCTAGAAAGTGTGTCCAGGTTAATTGTGATATTACGGATATTGACGAGGTCATGAACTGCCTGGATCCCGCAGGATTATATCTAGTCGTACATGGAGTATCAGATGAGGAGGCGGCGGAGGCACTCATCCGAAGATTGGAACAATGGACACGCGATTCGGATAGGCACTATTAATAATTTGGTAATTGTTGTCGCAAGGGCGTAAATATCAGCACCCTCATTGCAGATGATAATGAGGCGGGGGAAGGCATTGATGATCGAGTCTGACGATGAGGAGATAAAAAGTCAGCCCGGATTTGTTTCCTGTGCCTACACCTTTCCAGCAACCATCATCGAAAAGTACTGATGAAACCGATTGTCGTTGGTTAATTCCGGGTGAAAAGAGGTGGCCAACAGGTGTTTCTGCCTGACAGCCACTATACGCCCATCTGGCAAACTGGCGAGGACCCGGGCATCACCTGAAATGGAATCAATGATTGGTGCCCGGATGAACACAGCTGGGAACGGGGGATTGTTGGCTTTTGAGAATAATAAAGCAGGAACATCAAGTGGGGTGACAAAACTATCCAACTGACGGCCAAAGGCATTGCGCGCCACAACAATATCCATTAAACCTAGCAAGGGTTGATGCTGGCGTATTTCTTTGGCAAGTAAAATGGCTCCAGCACAAGTCCCCCAGATTGGCTTGTTTTGACCGAAACTGCGGAGCGGATCGATTAAGCCATAAGCAACCGCAAGCTTGCCTATTGTGGTGGATTCACCGCCAGGGATGATCAATCCATCAAGACCGCCAAGCTCCGCGGGGAGGCGCACAGCGACTGTCTCAACACCCATGCCCGATAGCATATGGATGTGTTCGATAAATGCTCCTTGGAGCGCAAGGACACCTATTCTCATACCATCCAATGAAATATCGGGATTACCAACCGCGGCTGGCGATCAAATCGTTTTCAGGTATCGATGAAATCTGGCGGCCGACCATCGGTTCGCCAAGGTCACGACTGACTTCTGCCAGGATCTTGGGGTCATTGTAGTGCGTGGTGGCCTTTACAATTGCGGCAGCTCGCTTGGCGGGATCGCCTGATTTAAAGATACCGGAACCGACGAAAACGCCATCCACGCCCAACTGCATCATCAAAGCGGCATCTGCAGGAGTGGCAATGCCACCTGCCGCGAAATTGACTACCGGCATTCGTCCGAGTTTACGGGTTTCCAGAATGAGTTCATAAGGGGCGCCAATATCTTTGGAGAAAGCCATTATTTCTTCGTCCGGCAGGGTGGTCAGATGACGGATGTCACCCATTACAGCTCTGGCATGCCGAACTGCCTCGACCACATCACCGGTCCCGGCCTCGCCTTTGGTACGTATCATCGCTGCGCCTTCGCCGACGCGTCGCAATGCCTCGCCCAAATTACGACAGCCACAAACAAAGGGGACCTTGAACAAGTGTTTGTTAATGTGATGGGCTTCATCCGCCGGGGTTAATACCTCGGATTCATCTATATAATCCACGCCCAGCGATTCCAGGATTTGTGCTTCTACAAAATGACCGATTCGGCACTTGGCCATGACTGGGATGCTGACAGAATCCATGATTTTGAGGATCAATTCAGGATCACTCATCCTAGCAACACCACCACTGGCACGGATGTCTGCTGGGACACGCTCGAGAGCCATAACGGCCACGGCGCCCGCATCCTCTGCTATTTTTGCATGGTCAGCTGTTACCACATCCATGATTACGCCACCCTTGAGCATTTGGGCGAGGCCTTTATTTACCGTGAAAATATCATTTTTTTGTACCATTCGTACCGAACTCCTTCTTCTTGTTCGCAGGTATTTTATCACTTTTAGCCGGGATGAGTTTTGTTAACCTTGGATTTGAATAACAAAAGAGCCCGCGCAAGCCCGGGATCCTTTGTTCGTGGCGGGGAGGGCGGGATTCGAACCCGCGGTCGAGGCTTTAAACCCCGACAACCACTTAGCAGGCGGCCCCATTCAACCACTCTGGCACCTCCCCATATTCAAATATGAAGGTCCGATTTATAGCGGAGGGAGAGGGATTCGAACCCCCGGTGGGAGATCCCACACCTGTTTTCAAGACAGGCGCCATAGTCCACTCGGCCATCCCTCCTCGGGGTGAATTCCTCCCTCCCGACCGTTGGCGATTGTATCATGTTTTAATCTCTCAAACAAGAACCAGCGCATTGATATAATCATATCACTCGTGTGCGCGTGGAGGCTGCTATGCATGTCCGCAGGGCGTTATTATATGTGCCAGGTGATGACCGGCACAAGGCTGAAAAAGCGATTGGATTGGAGGCTGATTGTGTTTGCCTGGACCTGGAGGATGGCGTGGCGCCCAATCGTAAGGAAGATGCACGTTATGAAGTGGCTAACAGCCTGAACGCCATGCAATTTGGCCACTCTGAAAAATTAGTCAGGATTAATTCCATCCCATCGGGTTTGTGCGCCCAAGACTTGGAAGCGATTCTACCCAACAAGCCGGATGGTGTGTATCTGCCCAAGGTGAGCAGGGTTGATGAAATACAATGGATGGATGAGAAGGTCGGGTCTTACGAAAAAAGGGCCGGCGTGAATCCGGGAGAAATCACGCTTGTGGTTGGGATTGAATCTGCGTTGGGCGTTCTCCACTTGTCTGATATCTGCCAGGCATCAACCAGGCTATCAGCATTGGTATTTGGCGCCGAGGATTATATTGCAGACATTGGTGGCCGGCGTACCGTGCAAGGACTGGAAATGCTCTATGCGCGCAGCGCGTTGGTGACCTGCGCCGTGGCATTTGGTTTGCAGGCGATCGACATGGTTTGTACCGAATACAAAAACGTGAAACGATTATTGGATGAATCACAGGCAGGAATGGAGCTTGGTTTCACGGGCAAGCAGGTGATCCACCCAGACCAGGTGGCCCCGGTGCAGAGGGCATTCACACCAGACATGAGTGAAATTGAAAATGCGGAAAAGATTGTAAAAGCCTATCAGGCACACATGGCAATTGGAAAAGGCGCATTTACCCTGGATGACAGGATGGTGGACATGCCAGTGGTGAAAGCAGCTGAGCGACTCCTGGCGAAAGCCGGAAAAATCAAATCAAAAGGTAATGAAGGTCAGGGTGATTAACGCATGGCAAGAGTGATTCTGGCTTCCAGCTCTGCCCGCCGGCGTGATTTAATCAAGCTGACCGACTGGGAGGTGTCATTAATGTCACCTGATATTGATGAGAGTCGGCGATCGGGCGAAAAGGCCCGGGAGTATGTTATGCGCTTGGCGCGCGAGAAGGCCGCTCAGATATTATCATCAGTAGATACTGATTACATATTGACCGCTGATACAATCGTCGTAGACAGGGAAACCGTTTATGGAAAACCAGAGGATGAAAATGATGCGCGGCGTATGCTAAAGGAATTGTGTGCCCATACCCATCAAGTCATGACCGCCATCGTGCTGGTAAATGTTGCGAAATGGAATTCGATATCGGATCTGTGTGAATCATCTGTAACCATGAGGTCTTTCAGTGCATTTGAAATCGAATCCTACCTTGCGAGTGGGGATGCCATGGATAAGGCTGGTGCATATGCGATCCAAAACCGGGAATTCCACCCTGTTGAGGTTTTTTCCGGCTGCTTTGCAAGTGTGATGGGAATGCCGCTGTGTCATTTGAAACGCAGTGCCAGTAAATTGGGTTTGACGATTCGAGACGGGTTGGTGGAAAGGTGCCAAACCATGCTGGATTATCATTGTCCCATTCATGAGGCAGTTCTTCGCGGTGATATAATTGGTTGACCCAAATCCAAGTTGAAGAATTAATGAAAAAAGCCCTCCTTATTATCATTGTGTCACTATTCGTTTTGACTGCTTGTGGCGGTAATGGTGGTCAGACGATCTTGCCAACACCAATAGCAGGAATCATATCTGCCCCTGACCCCCAGGTGGTGGCAGAGAGTTATTTAAAATATTGGCAGGACGAGAACTATACTGCCATGTATGACATATTGACTTCAATCAGCCGCGATGCAGTTAACGCAGAGGATTTTATAAAATACTTCCAGGATGCCGCTTTCAACTTGACATTAAGGAATTTGGATTATTCTGTTTCATCTGTCTTGAAAAATATCACCTCGGCACAGGTTCTGTATAAAGTCGTTTTTCATACCAACCTGCTTGGCGAGTTTGAACGTGAGATGACCATGTACTTGAGCCTGGAAAATGACTCCTGGCGGGTACAATGGGATCCGGCCTTGATACTGCCGGAACTGCATGGGGGAAACAAATTATCCCTCGTTTATGAGATTCCAACACGCGGAAACATCTATGATAGTGATGGCAATGCGCTGGTAGCGCAAGCAACAGCCTATTCAGTAGGGGTCATGTCTGACCAGATTATCGAGGACCAGGAAAACGCATTGCTTGACCAGTTATACCGGTTGATTGGAATCAGCACGGAAAATCTACGCAAAAAGATCTACGATGCATACCCAGCATATGTTGCCATCGGTGAGGCCACCAAAGATGATGTGGATAGTCGTTCGGCATTGATTGAATTAGGCGGCGTGGTATTGCGTGAGTTCACCGCTCGCTATTATTACGATGGGGGTATTGCCCCGCAAGCGATTGGTTATGTTCTTTCAATACCGGAAAAAGATCTGGCCGAATACCGACGCAATGGTTACCAGGGTAACGAGAAGATCGGCGCAGATGGGATTGAACGCTGGGGTGAACCCTATCTGGCGGGAGAGCATGGCGCAACTCTGTATGTTGTTGATCCGAATGGTCAGCCGGTTACACGCGTCGCTGAAAAAGCACCCGAGGCTTCACAATCCATAACCACAACCATCGACCGTGAACTACAGGATAAGATTCAGAAATCCTTTGGCAATTACCGGGGTGCCGCAGTGGTTATGGAACGAAATACCGGTAAGATACTGGCGATTGTTTCAGCTCCGGGTTTTGACCCCAACCTGTTTGAGCCCTCCAATTACAACAGCGGGATACTTTCAGAGGTGTTGAATGACATCCGGCTGCCCCTATTTAACCGGGCGACTCAGGGTGTCTACCCACTTGGCTCGGTATTCAAGATCATTACAATGACTGCAGCCTTGGAAAGCGGCGCATTTACCGTTGAATCAGAATATGATTGCCAGTACTATTTTACTGAATTGGAAGGTTTCATAGGCGAAGATTGGACACTGGCCAAGGAATATCCCCCAAGCGGTATGTTGGATTTAAAAGAAGGTTTGATGCGTTCCTGCAATCCATACTTCTATCACATCGGGTATTACATGTATGAAACGCTGGGCTATACCGGTGATGTGGCTGACATGGCGCGTGGATTCGGACTGGGATCGCCCACCGGTATTGTGGAACTGACCGAGGACCCAGGGTCCATCCCCGATGCTACCAGTGCCAGAGATGCAGTCCAGATGGCGATCGGGCAGGGGGCCATGCTGGTCACTCCCCTGCAAGTTGTACGATTTATCGCTGCGGTTGGTAACGGTGGCACACTATACCGCCCCCAGTTGATCGAAAGGATCACGAATAGTCAGGGGGGGGATACATTCGTTTTTACACCCGATGCGCAAGGCACGTTACCCATAAAGCCTGAAACACTTCAGATTATTCAAGAGTCCATGGGGATGGTGATATATCATAAGCGCGGTACGGCATTCTATGCCCTGGCTAACCTGCCCTATAAACTTGCCGGAAAAACCGGAACGGCCACCACCCCGACCGGTGGCGGCAATTCGCATGCCTGGTTCGCCGGCTACACCGATGAGAACCGTGAAGGGCAACCGGATATTGCCATCGTTGTGCTCCTGGAGAATGCGGGAGAGGGTTCAGATATGGCCGCCCCAGTCTTTCGACGCATCGTGCAACTATACTTTTCTAATAATTCAAACTCTGGCGGCAGGATGCCCTGGGAAGCCAGCCCGTATGTAATCGCTTCTCCAACGCCACTGGTCACAGACACACCCGAACCATAAGTAATAGCCGATGATGTTTGAGACGGGCCTGGTGTTGCGCGCACAATCTGGATTTTATCTGGTCCAAGTAGGGGCGAATAAAGTTACTTGTCACCTGCGTGGTAAACTGAAACAAGGACAAAAGCAGGGGGATTTGGTTGCCATTGGAGATCGGGTTACGATCAGCAGGATTAATGATCAAGAAGGATCCATAGAAGAGATTCGCCCACGCCGATCCGCGTTTTCCCGATTAGACCCCCGACCTCAGGGTGTATATGAGCAGGTATTGCTGGCAAACCCCGATCAACTGCTGATTATTTTCGCGTGTGCCCAGCCCGATCCGCATGTACGTATGTTGGACCGATTTTTGATCATTGCCGAACAACAAGCCATACCTGCAGTCATTATTGCCAATAAAAGCGACCTGGTGGAAGATCAACAAGCTGAAGGAATATTCGGCCATTACAGACAGCTTGGTTATAAATTGATATATACATCTGTCAAGACCGGTCAGGGGGTGGATGAGGTCAGGGGCATTCTACAAGACAAACTTTCGGCTTTAACCGGCCCATCAGGTGTGGGAAAATTCAGCCTGGCAGCATGTATTCAAAAGGGCCTCAATTTACGAGCAGCGGAAATATCAACAGCAACAGGTAAAGGAAGGCACACGACAGAAGTCAGGGAGTTGTATTGTTTATCTCAGGGCGGTTATCTGGCCGATATGCCCGGATTAAGAGCACTGGCATTGTGGGATATACACGTGGAAGAATTGGATGGGTATTTCCCGGAAATGCGGGAGATTGTGAGTACCTGCCGGTACAATGACTGTACACACCTACACGAACCGGGTTGTTCCATACGTATAGCCGTGAAAGAAGGGCGGATTCATCCTGAAAGATACAAGTCGTATTTATCCATGCGATTCGGTAACATTGAAACATAGATAGGAGCTTGAACTAGTTCAGATACATGTGAGACAGAGAGACTAGACAAAAAGGCACATCGGGGTAATCCTTAGAGGTGGAAAACCAAAAAAGGA
>JAFGXF010000019.1 GCA_016936755.1 Anaerolineaceae bacterium
ACTGCTGGGTGGCAGACCCCATGGTCAGCCAGCCAGACTGCAATACTTCAACCACGGCATCAATTTCGCTGCGATCAAATTTAATATCGGCTAGAGGGATTTCCCAGGTTGTCATTCTGCTTGATCCGGAAGGAAAAGATGACGCATGGTTTCAAAGTCTTCGATTGCCTGTTCATAATCTTCTTTTCTACCCAGGTCCCGCCAGTATCCATCGAAATCGTAACCACGAACGGTTTCACCCGCTTCAAGAAGTTTGAGCACGAGGTCAGGGAAGTCCAGGTAATGGTTCCGGGGGATATACTGCAGTACCCTGGGCTCAAAGGCATATAAACCCATGCTGACGGGAAAGTTATAACTGGGCTTTTCAAGATAGTCTATGATCTCGTTTTCCCCATTCAACTTCAGCACACCGAGATCAATGTTCACTTGCTTGTTATACATTGCGATCGTTGCCGCTGCGCCGGATTGCTGGTGTGTAGCCAGGAAAGCGACGATATCCAGATCACAAAGCACATCTCCATTGCTGACAATGAAGGTTCTATCCAGATCCTCGATCAGCGAAAGCGGGCCGGCAGTGCCAAGCGGCTGGTCTTCCAGACTGTAGCGAATCTCGACCCCGAATTTTTGGCCATTTTCGAAGTAGGCCCGGAGCAAATGCGAGAGGTGCCCTACGGTCAGGATGATCTCATTGATACCAGCTCGTTTCATTTGTAGGATCAGGATTTCCAGGATGGGCATATCCCCAATCGGCATCAGAGGTTTAGGAAGAATGTAAGTGTAGGGCGCCAGCCTTGTCCCTTTGCCGCCTGCCAGGATAACTGCTTTCATTATAATTATTCCCTTCCGGTGTAGGTAATTGCTTTATACCTGGTAACTGCCTGTCTGGAAGCGGTCCAGGTTCATTTGGACCCACTCAATGGTCAATTCTAACCCCGTTTTTAAATTTATTTCAGGTTTCCAGCCCAGGATTTTCTTCGCCTTTGAATTGTCAGATACCAGCCTGAGAACCTCGGATTTCTCCGGCCTTAAACGAGTTTGATCGACAGAGATTTCAACAGGGCGTCCGATGAGTGCGATGATCTCTTCTGCCAGGTCTCCGATGGCAATATCTTCCCCGAAGCCGAGATTGAAGGTCTCTCCAAAAACACCTTGTGCCTCGGCTGCAGTAATAAATCCACTTACCGTGTCGCTCACATAGGTCAGGTCTCGGCGTGCTGCCAGGTTGCCAAGTTTGATCACATTTTGGGTCAATGCCTGCGTGATGATCGCAGGGATTACCGCCCGGGCGGACTGGCGCGGACCATAGGTGTTAAAGGGCCGCACCGTCACGATGGGCATATCGTAGGAGCGGTAAAAACTCTCGGCGATTTTATCCGCGCCGATCTTGCTGGCAGAGTAGGGCGACTGCCCTTGCAAAGGGTGAGCCTCATCGATGGGGACATACAGGGCAGTGCCATACACCTCGCTGGTGGAGGTATGGATGACATGGCTGGTGTTTTCCTCCCTGGCAGCCATCAGCACGTTCATCGTGCCGAGGATGTTGGTCTCAATCACTTCCTGAGGGTGGAGGTAGGAATATGGGATGGCGATCAGCGCGCCTAAATGGAAGATGTGTGAGACCCCAGACACCGCCCCCCGGACTGCCTGTGCATCTCGCAGGTCTCCGGCGATGATCTCTATCTCGTCCAGGATTTCGGGGGATGAGAGGGTTAACAATCCCGGGTCATTGCGTGAATTGTAGCGCACAAAGGCTCTGACCTTGGCTCCCAATCTCACCAGCCGTTCCGCCAGCTGGCTGGCAATGAATCCCCCCGCACCAGTTACCAGCACAGATTTACCGCGCCAGATAGTCGCCTTACTCATTGATGCCCGCCTTGTTTTGCCGCCCAATCAGATGCTTAAGCCTGGAAAGTTCTTTGTCACAGGCTGAATAATCCGCATTCGTGATCCTGGATTTTAGATCCTCGATGATTTTTAACATCTCGCCAATATCATCCTGAGCAAATTCCCCCAGGGACCGGGATTGTTCCATTTTTGCCATCCCGTTCCTGTTGATGGCTTCGGAGAGATGCCCAATCACATCAGGGAAGTGGATCACCTGTGCAGGCGTCGCCTGGCAGCGTTCCAGAATTTCATTCGATGTTTGGATATCAATGTTGTGAATCGCATATAAGATGATGCCCACATCGTGTTTTCGAACAATCTCTTCGATTTCCTCAGTTCCACCCAGCACGTTGATGCCGCGGATCCGGCTCCCCTGCTTGGTGAAGTCATCATCGACGAAACCAACCACATTGAACTTGGCGCCGTCTCTGCTGTTTGCCAGCATCCAGGCGGCGTATGAGCCTGCGTCACCTGAACCAACGATCAGAATGCGCTCTTGATACAGGCTCTCAGACCTTCGGGCTCTCAGCAGTTGAGAGACTGTTCCAGTCACCAACCTGGATCTGAATCGGGTGATGACCAGCCCGAAAAAGGTCAGCACGGTGGCGGTCAGGAGCAGCCGGATGGGGACCATATTGGTGAAGAAATTAATCCCCAGCAGGACAAATGTGGCGATGAAGAAAGTCAGCATCAGCCAATACACTTCCGTCGGTGAGGCTTTGGACCAGTGGATTTTCTGGATTCCGACCATCGCCCCGATGATGGTAAACACGATGGCGAAATACAAAGCTTCCAGGATGCTTTTCCCAAGCCCAATGTCCAGCGGCCCTACCAGACGCCAGGCAACACCGCTGATCCCGATGGCGGACAATGCCACGAAGAAATCGATCACGAACCAGTTGCTGAGGTAGCTAACGCCGCGCTGCAGGGCGCCGCCGTACAGTTGTCTTTCCCTGGGCTTGGTGCTGGAGCGGCCTGGGAGCAATACCAGGGCAGTCCACAGAAGGATATCCAGATCCACCCAGAAAGAACGATGGCGGACATATAGCTGGTCCAGCCTTATTTTGCTGGGCTGGATGACACCAAAGTAAGTTTCCATCAAAGACCCAGCGCCGAGAAGTGCTTCTTCATCATGATACAGAACCGAGGCTGGGCTGGTGAGACCCGGCCGGATGGAGAGGACCTCTTGCTGCACTTGTTTGGGCCAGGATTTCACGATCTCCGGGTCTTCAGGGCGCGGGCCCA
>JAFGXF010000020.1 GCA_016936755.1 Anaerolineaceae bacterium
TGACCGGCCAGGACCTGGTTAAAAGCCTCAACCCGCCAGGGTGTGAACTGCAGGAAGACCGCGCCCCAGTACAGTGGGCGGCCGGTGAAAAGCAACGGTGAGAATAATACCAGCGGCGCCAGCCAGATCGGCAGCCAGGGTAATTCGATCAAGGGGTGAAAAAAAGAGAGGAGCTTTTTCATGATTTCGATCGTATTTTACCCAAAATGAACAGCATCAGAAGGATAACGAAAGTCGCGCAGGTGATCCCTGCACCCCAATAAGCCGGGCCCGGCTTGAAATCGAATTGGACCTTGTGACTGCCTGCCCCGAGTTCCACACTGCGCAGGAGGCCTTGATAGGGTTGGATGACAACCGGCTCGCCATCCAGAAGCAGCTGCCAGCCGGGGTACAGGACCTCTGACAGGACCAAAGTGCCGGGGCCTTCCGCCTGGAGGATGATCGAGTTGGGAGTGTATTCCAGGATCTCAACTGTTCTAGTCTCACCAAATCCAAGATCAACCCAGGCTCGCGGTTGACACAGGCAATTTTCATAGATGCGGGTCGAACCAATCTGTTCGATCAGGGTTAACCCATCGGATGACAGGTCATATTCAGCAATAACGAAACAAACATTCAGCAAACCCAGCTTTAATGCATCCGGGGCAATGGCAAGATTATCGGTTGAAGGCTCGCCGGTCGCAAAATCAGGCAGGGTGACACTATACCCTGAGGAAGGCACGCCGGTGGCAGACAGCATATATGACCAATAAGCGGAGAGCTGGAGGGGGTCCACGCCATCTGCCAGCTGAATCCCCTGTAATGCGGCGGTCTGCTGCGGCAAGCTATAGGATGGCGAGTACACCCGGAAATGACCTGGTTTTGTTTTCAGGAAGGAGGTAACCTCAGCGCCCTGCGACAACATCTCCCCGGCCGGTTTACCATCCAATTGTGTCCATCCGAACCCGAGCAGATTGATGAGCAGGACGCCCAGCAATAACAGGCTGAATGTCGATGCAGACCATTTACTTCGAGAAAACAGGACGATAACAACCGTTGCCAGCAGTAAACCGATCGTAGCCAGCAGCAACTCGCTCACCAGTTTTCCAGCCAGGAGCGACCCGCCGAGGGTGAAGATCAGCATGCCGGTACCCACGCCAATCAAGGCCAGCAGGTTCATCTTCCGCTTGCCCAACTCCAACTTAAGAAGTGAATCCAGTATAAAGCCGGCTGCGATGACCAGACAGATCGATGCGATGAACAACCAGCGGGCCGGGATTCGCAGCAGGCTCAAGCCAGGTAAACTCGCGATGAACTGCATGCCAGGGATACCTGAACCCAGGGCCAGGATTATGGCCCCCAGAGCCAGCCACATCCAGAAACCAGCAGGTTTACGCAAGCTCTTCGTTGTGAGGCCTGCCAGGGTCAATGCCAGGGTGACCGCACCCGGATAAGCTATCCACTCCACATTCCCGCCGGAAGTCGGGAAGAAGAGGTTGATCAAGCCAGACAAGGGCAATGAGAGGTCAAGCACATCTGCAGCGGTCATGGAGGCACGCGTTGAAAGCGCGGTGAACTGCATGAGCGGAAGCAGCAATGCAGCTGAAACCATCAGTGCAATCAGGCCTTGTAACAGGAAATTCAACATAAAACGCCCGGTTTGTTTAAACACAGATTGGACATTAACCGACTCTTTTATGGAGAAGACCAACCACATTAATCCGCTGTACACTGTCCAGCGCGGGTCAGCCAGAGTGATCAAGCCCAACACGACACCTGGCGCACTCCAGAGTGCTTTCCAATGCGGGTCAGCTTTCCATCGTTTTTCAGCCAGAAAGAGCCAGGGTGTCCAGCAGGTGGCATATAGTAACGACAGATGCCCGGCAGCATAATGCCCGATCAACTTGGGTAGCAGCGCAAAAGCCAGGCCGGACAACGCAGCGGCTGGTGTATGTAAACCTTCCGACTTGAGGAACAGGCACATTCCAAATGCACCAAACACAAGGTGGAGAGCTGTTGTCAGGTTAATCCCCAACGGCAGCGGAAACAAAAATGCCAGCCACCCGGGTGGATAATGCAGGCCGGATAATGGATCAGCGATGAATGGATACCCACTGAAGATCGCATTTGACCATAAGGGTACGCCCAGCCCGGAGCGCAGACTTTCTTGTATGAAGAGCAGGTTAGGATAATGAGAAATGGTGATATCTGACAGGCTGGTGCCTGGCAGAAATATGAAATCTCCAATAAAGGGGATGAATAATACCAAAGGGACCAGGCAAAGCAGGTACCACATGAGATTATTTATTCCTGTGGGTATTCATAGATAATAACTTCATCATTGGCATATACAACAGCGAGATTTTCAATAATAGCCAGATCTCCCAGGCTTCTCTCTCGAGGACCATAGAAAAGGTAAGCAATATCCACATTTTCGGGGATATGTTCTGTTAGTGTCATCATGTCTTTACCGGAGAAGAACGAGATTAATGCTTTTTCCCTCTCTGCTGAGTTTATACTTTCAAATTCATGTCCATAGATGACACAATTATCGCTATGGGCTGGAATAAAAGCACCCAATTCGGGTGAAGCAAGGACCAAACTCCCTCCTGGTGTGTTATTTTTTAACCAGACGATGGCATTATATTCCGACCTGGTCAGGTACAAATATGAAGAGTGCGAAATGATCCCAGAAGTCATGATCAATAATATAATGATCGAACCGGGAATTGAAAGGGAGAGAACGATTCGGAAGATCCGAGTTTGTGTTTCAGGCTTCTTAAATAACATCAAGATTCCTAAAACTGCCAGTAACGAACAAATAATGTATATACCAGCCAGGAAGCGACGCTGCAGCGCGAATGGCAGATAGGCCAGGATTAATGGGACAAGCAACCAAATGACTAATGTATATTTGTGAGTTGAGATCAAACGTTTGTATAGAATGACTGTGATGAGAGCCAGAATGATGGCAGGTGAAAGTGACAATAACAGATTCCAAACCTCTGGTGCGGGTGTTTTGTTTTGTGCAGTCCATTCTGATAAGATTGGATCTGACTGTAAAACCCAAAACTGATATACCAGATATGGCACACCACCCACCAAACCAAATAACAGGAATTTAATGCAACTGCCATCCTTCATGATAATCCTGAATCCAACGACCGTAAAAATCAGAATCAGAATAGTGACAAGCAGGAAAGGTTGAATGACAGATAGCAACAGGCATAAGACAAAGACCAGAACCGCATTTGGCCAGGTTGGCGTATCCATCAATACTATCAGCAGCACCAGAAAAACAGCCAACCCAAGCGGAAAATGGGGATTCGCAAGAATGGATAAAAACGGGTAACCTTCTGCCAGCCACATATCAGCTGTGGGTAAATTAAACGGCAACACCAACCAACCCATTCCCGATCCCAATCCACATAACCATAGCGTCCTTTTCGCCCAAATAAGATCGGGAATGATTTTTGAGATCAGTGCGGCCAGGGCAAGCAGCATCATTATGGCGTTAACCATCCGGGAAAGATGATACATGAACATACAGGAAACACCCAACCAGGCAGATAGATGACCGAGGAATAAATAATACAAGTATATGAAAGCACCCCTCCCGGGATTACATTCGTACGGAAGTGTGAATCTCCAGGCACCATCATATCCCTGCCTCATCTTGGCGATGTAAGAATTCCCGTCCAACGGATTGTATACGATACCCCCGAATACATAATCCGATCCTGCGGATAATTGCCCGTAAACCAAAAGGCCAAGATTCAGGCTGATGATTACCAACGCTAAAAGTAACGCGGATTTATAAATAGGTCGCATATTTAGAGAAGTAAATCAGTTTACCATTATTCATCATGCTCGCCAATAATCAGCTTAATTCATTTTTACTCTTGCGTGATACTCATCTCCCTTCTATAATCAAAGGATACAACCATTATTATGAGTCAGGTTATTACACTCTTCCGTTTGCAAAAAATAGACAGTCAGTGCGACAAGATCCATGTACGCCTGTCTGAAATAGAACGTGAAATCAAAGAAGATGTTATACTTAAAGAAGCTCACCAGATGCATGACCAGGCTCTTGTGGCAGAACGCTCAGCTCACGAGCATGAGAGAAGCACCGAGGAAGCAGTCAGAGGGATACAGATCAAGCTTGAGCACAATCAATCGTCCCAATTCGGTGGAAAAATCTTCTCGCCCAAGGAATTACAGGACCTGCAAAGTGAACAGAGTGCTCTTGAGAGAAGACGCACAGAGCTTGAAGAGGAACAACTCAACGCTATGATGATATTGGAGAAAGCGGAAAAAGTAAAAAGGGAAGCCGACGCCAATTTAGCAATGGCAGAGCAGAAATCATCCAGCCGCCAAGCCCTCCTGCGTGGAGAACAGGTTACATTACAACAGGAACTTGAGAAACTGGATGCTGAACGCCAGGCAATTCGAACGACCGTCTCGGTTGATCTGGCTGACACATATGACAAGCTGCGCCTTCAAAAGAAGGGGGTGGCGGTGGCGATGATTGTTGATGAATGTTGTGCTGCTTGCGGTTCTTCACTCACGCCGGCAGATTGCCAGGCTGCACGATCACCTTCGAAGATCAATTACTGTCCATCTTGCGGGCGGATTCTATACGCAGGATGACCAGATAAAACTGGACAAAATATGACAACATTTATTATTGGTTTTGCTGCAGGACTTTTACTTGGTCTAGTCATCAGTGAATTTCGCCGCCTTTACCCGAGATTGCGGGAGAGTGTCCAGGCTTCCACCTCTGCCCGCCAGCGCATTCATGATGTGACCTATGAGGCATCCTGGCGTGAGCATATTCGTTTGCATGTGCAATCCCTGCATGTTGCTTCACCCCTCTTTGCCCTGGATGAAATCGCTATCCCTCCGCGAATCCTGGCTGCTGCTCCTTACAATGTGCCAGGCGCTCAAAATCCGGCAGAAGATCTTTCCAGCAACATCATTCCTCTTCTGTATGATTACCCAGAACTGGGTTCGATTTACAACACCCCCTCTCTATCAATACCTGAAACAATGGCTGACGGGGCGGATATCGCGCTGGTAGGTGAGCCTGGCTGCGGAAAAACATTCGCACTGGCATATGTTGCATCCTCCATTTGCCGCCAGGCAGCTGAAACAGAAAGACTCAACCAGTTGATGCCGGTTTACATCCACGCAAGCGAACTCGACCTGCCATTACCACCCGGGCAGGATATTCTGGCTCCGTTCTTCACAAGGATTACCGGTATATACGGTGATAAAACACCGAGTGGTCGGATCGCTTTTATCAACAGCAAATTCAGTGACGGGAAAGTCCTTCTTGAAATTGATGGTCTGGATGAGCTGTCGTTATCCGGCATCCGCGACATTCAAAAGTATATTGCTGAGTTGCGTACGAAGTACCCAAAGACCAGGTTGCTGCTGGCAGCTTCTCCATACTATCTGGATGGTTTCATTCAGATGGGAGTCGTACCTCTACCGATGGCAAAATGGAACAATTCTCAAACGAACCAATTGATCGATCGTTGGGGGAAACTTTGGAATGAAGTCATTCGAACAAAGCTGGCTGCCGTTACCAATGAGAATGCATTAAAACCCGTCCAACCTGAGTTCTTAAATGCATGGCTGAAATCGGAACCCCAGGATTACAGCCCGCTGGAGTTAACTCTAAAACTATGGTCTGCTTACCTGGGCTGCCTGCGTGGTACAAGCCAGGTGGATATCTTCGAATCATTTATGGACAATGCCATCAGTCATATACGGATACGGTCAGCCCTGGAGCGTCTGGCCTACCAGATGGTTGTAAAGAATAAGATATCGCCCAGGAATGAAGAGATTGGTGGTTTGTTATCCGGTTTCCACCATGTTGACCTTAACGAGCAGGAGGCACTGTTAAGCCTTCCGGCAACCCCGGGTGGTGCCACTGAACCAATGGGTCCGCTGGCAAAAGCGCCCGCAGCATCAAGCCTGATCAACACAGCCATTCAAAGTGGTCTAATGATCGATCGCAGTGAAACGGGTCAGGTTGCTTTTATTCATCCCGTTTTTCTGGGTTATCTGGCCAGTCAGGCTGCCCGTTTTTCGATGGATCAGGTTAATATTCTGGATGCACCCCAGAATCTTACCACCCTGACTTATGCCCGCTTCCTGTCCAAAACGCAAGACATCTCAGCACAAGTGAATGATTTAATGGCATCTGGTGAAGCAGATCCATTGGCAACCAATTTATTTATCATTGCCCGTTGGCTGAGAAATAATCCCGGTGAAGAAAAATGGAAGAATCGGGTGATGCGGAATCTGGTTGAAATCTTGAAATCGACTTCCACCATATACATACAACGTGCCAGAGCCATGGCAGCCTGTATATATTCCAACCAACCCGGTCTGGCTCAACTTTTTACTAAACTGTTTTCCACAAACCAACAGGACCTTCTGCCACTGGTTGCTCTTGGAAGTGGTTTGATTGGTGATGGCAAGACCGGTGAGAAATTGGTCGAGATGCTCAACGCCAAGAGTATGGAGCAAAATCTGGGTGCTTGCATGGCACTCGTAACACTTGGTACCAAAGAGTCTCTTGAGGTTATCACGCATGTGATCAGCTCAGGCGATGAGCGCCTTGCTCGTCTGGCTGCTGAAGCATTTGCCGCCAGACCAGAATTGAGTGCAGATTTTCTCAGAAATGCATTGAACTCAAATAATGTAATTACCCGATACGCGGCAGTATGCGCCTTGGGCAAGATCAATGAAAATTGGGCAAATCCATTATTGAGCAGACTCAGCACAGAAGACCCTCAATGGATGGTTCGAAATACAGCCTTGAATCTTTATGAATATCGTCAAAAAGGCAGTCCATTCATACCCAAACCACTACCAGCCATCGAATCAGCGGATTGGGCAATCAACATGGCATCCCGGATGAATGTTACTGTCATGCCCGCAGAATTATCCAAGGATTTCCTGATGAAAGCCATCGAGCAAGGTAATGCGGAAGAAAAAGAAGCCATACTCTGGTATTTTCGCACCATACCTGCGCCTGATAACAGAATTATCGAAACGATAAAGACTGCAGCTGAGAAAGATGAGCGCCCATTACAGGATGTCGCTGCTTATACAATCTGGCTATATTCAATGGCAGGGATTATCGGTTAATACCCCATCGATATATTCTTATTGAGCCTTTATGGCATCCAAAATTCGTTGGTGAATTTCAGCGCTGGTCAAGCCAGTTATGGTCACGAGTTTGTTGCGTCCAGTTTGACCCGCTACCAATTCAATTTTTCCCGGTGAAATACCTAATATATCAGCCAGAAAGCTGATCAATGCATGGTTGGCTTTTCCCTGCAAAGGTACTGCAGCAAGTCGTACTTTTAAGGTGCCATCCTCCTGAATAGCCACCACTTCATTGTGCGGAGCACGTGTCGTCACCCGTACAGCCAAGGCAGCACCAGTCATGCCATCATGGAAACGAGGTGTTTTACGTGTCTTATTGATCATAGTAATGAAAGCAGACTGATGATAATCATATCTAAAACCTGCAAGAGTATGATGGCAATTAATGGGGTAAAATCGATTCCCGCTAGTGGTGGAATTATCCGACGGATAGGCTGGTAAATCGGAGTCAGGATTTTTGCCAATATCCTCCTGACTGAGCTGTTTTCATGAATGAAATAAGACATCAGTGTATCGATAAAAATCAGTATTGAAAAGAAAGCAACAACGAGATTTACCAAATACTTGATAATCGGAATCATATTCTGCATCCCTTTATCCTTATCGGTAATCCCGATTAACCATAATTGCTTGCCTGATGCGCACGTTTGTCGCACCTTCTTCCATGGTAATCGGGTAGTCAAAACTGGTGCCCATGGACAACTCGATTATATCTCTTATAGGATACTTTACCCGAAAATCGAACTGAACCATCCTAACGCATGAGTAAATGTGTTTTAGACCCTCAGCACATAAACCCAGCGGTGCCATGGTCATCAAACCTGTGACCATGGTATTCAGGCGTGGTATTACTTCTTCTACTTCATGGACACATTTCGGACTAGTGAATTATCGAAAATATCCCATCCATATATTGTACCTGCCCCTCCTGAATTCATTTCCAGTAGAACAGGCAATTATCTTCCTTTTTCATTGGAAGGTTGGTTGTATTGCTGCTAATTTTATCCTCTTGATTGTATGGACAAGTTAAAAGCCCTCCATTACGCCATTTGCATTTGTGACTGCACATGCCTTATCATGTGCCAATGGAGGTCATGCTAACCTGCCAGAGATTGTAACTTTGGCAACACCTCTTCCACCCGATTCTCGCTCAAATGTCATTCCTCGAGATCAATAACTGCCTTGACCTTGTCAAGGAGTTGGGATTTGGTTATCAAGTATGACAGATTCTGGGTGGCGCTCTGCTTTCAGAGCCGCCTGTTCAATCCTGTTGGTTAACAGTCGATCATTACTGGCGATATCCTGGAATATGCGCATGATCGACTATCCTGATAAAGCAATCAGCGCGCCAAAACGACCTGTTTTTCCTGATTCTGCGCGATGGGAATACCAGTCCGTAATATTGCAGGCCGTGCACAGGCCGGCTATTTCGATTTGTCTGACACCACCAGCTTCAAGTTCAAACTGGTTCGCCTTCCACAGGTCGAAATGGATACCATCCTCACGTTTAACCAATATCTCAGTTGAAACTTCCGGAAATGCCTTTTCAACCCTGGCGGCGACATCATCACCAACACAATAATGACAAACCCCTATTGATGGTCCAATGCCAGCCAGGATATCCCCAGGCTTGCTCCCAAATTGATCCTGCATTGCCTTCAGGCCAATTGACACAGCATGATTCAAAGTGCCGATCCAACCAGCGTGGACCAGACCAATCACCTTTCGCTTAGAATCCACCAGGAAAACCGGCACGCAATCCGCAAAACGCATGAATAAAGTAACCCCGGGTTTATTCGTAAGGATGATATCCGCTTGCTGGTGGGGTTGGTCAACAGGTCTGGGAGCAGTCGCAATCGCCACATTAACACTGTGAACCTGCCAGACATCGAATATGCTCGATAATGGCCTGTCAAGCGATGTAAAAATACGTCGACGATTTTCCGCCACTGCCCGGGGATCATCTCCCACAGTTCCACCGGTATTCAATGCAGCAAAAGGAACCTTGCTAACACCCCCATGGCGGGAATAAATGGCTTGTACAACACCTGCGTCCATCAGGCTGTCAAAGCAGAAATAACGCAGGGAATCACGGTCAATCAGCAATTTGCTCCACTTCTGCTGTTTGCTTCAAAATAGCTCTTTTTTGCAGCAAAAGACGACGTGAATCCTGAACGGATTCTTCGACCAAAGGATAGCCATACCAGGCAGTTGTTATTCCAAAAAGCAGTCCAGTGATTGTTCGTAATAATGGTGTGCTCTCCCGCAGGGGCAGCCAATCTGGAAGGTAAGTCAATAAAGATGGAAGCTGTGAAACTCCATCAAACCCCAATGGTGCGATCCCGAGAAGTAACCAGATATACCATGGACCAGATTTGATACGATGTCGTGTGATCGAATAAAGGATACCAAATAACAGTATCCCGGAATAAATCGCAATATCCCTCTGGCACAGTGCCACTTTATAGCCGAGCGTCTCATTCCCGATGAAACGCTTGGCCTGCAAAACATCCTGCTCAGCATATCCTGTAGCCTGTGTGTATGTCTGGAAACCATCCAGTCCTGCCAATTCACGTGGGTAGAACCACTGCTCACCAAACAGGAACCAGGAACGATAGGTCAATTGGTGGCAGAGAGGACTATAGATTGAATAGATGACCCTGGCAGGTCCTCGCGACCCAAGTCTCATCAGCACAGGGGCGAAGAAGGCCAGCCCAACATATAACGCAACCAGAATATTGAAGACCGCCATATAGTGGTCGGAAAACCACAATGTAAAACGGTCTGCTCGACTAAACAGGCTGCCACGTTTTTGTTGCACTATGTAATTTGGGTCTTTGGTTTGTTCGAGATTCATTTTACGATCATGGGCTGCTTGTAGTGAGACTGACAGGTCTTGTTGAGAAAATGGCCAGGATAGATGGTAAGGACCAACTTGCAGATATGGCACGCGCGCATCATAAGCAGTTAACAACGCAGGATCTGTTTCAATATCAATGATGATCAATTGATATGGGATTTTCTGTTTACTCTTTTCCAGGTACCCACGGATCTTGCGTTCCACATCCATAAAGGAAGATTTGGTGAATAAAGTAATGGTGATCATTGTTTAATTCCCAATGGAAGCAGGTTTTGTTGCAATATCCGGCTGGTAACAGGTCCGATATATTTCCCGCGAATTATACCTTTTTCATCCACAAAATATGTTGTCGGGTAACCAATCACATGGTACGCAGTTCCCACCAGCCCCCTTTCATCGATCACAATGGGATAAGTAACTGGATGTTCATTTATATAAGTTTGAACTGCCTCCTTAGAATCAGCAACTGCCACCCCCAGGACGATCAAATCGTCTGAATATGTCTGGTGATACATATCAAGGACAGGCATTTCCTCTTTACAGGGAGCACACCAGGATGCCCAAAAATTAATTAAAACAACTCTGCCAAGATAATCATCCAATCGGATGACATTTTTTGATAGATCGGGTAAGACAAACACCGGTGCCGGAGAACCATTACTGACAGATCCCCTCTCCACTATGTTAATCAGATCATCCGTATCTGCCGGTTTGGAAAGACGCTTTGTTTGGACAAGAACGACTGCAAGAATGACTGCTAAAACAGCCATGAAAATGAATATAATGATTTTTTTGTTCAAAATACAGCCTTATATCCCAAAATCGTAGAACAATCCATATTGTCCCAATTGGTTGAAGGTCCCCAGGAACAACATGATTCCAACAATCATCAAAACCACTCCCATGGCTATTTCCACATAGTGAAGGAATTTTGAGTATCGTTTCAACATCGCAGAGATCCGTTCTATGGCCAACGCACAGAGCAAGAAAGGAATGCCTAATCCCATTGAATAAGCGGATAATAACAAGGCCCCCTGTCCAATGGACCCTCCACTCAGCGCCATGGTCAGGATGGCACCCAGCGTTGGCCCCACACAGGGAGTCCAACCTGCTGAAAAGAAAACACCCATTAAAAATGATGGCACCAATCCTGTGGTCTGCTGTAGTGTTTTATGGAACCGTAAGTCGTATTGAAGGAATGGTATACGCAACAAGCCAGTCATATTTAATCCAAAGATGATCACAATTATGCCACCAATCCGGGCTAACCAATAACGAATGGAAGCAAGTGCGGATCCCAGTGAAGCCGCTGCCACACCAAGAGTGATAAATATGACCGAGAATCCCAGAATAAACGCCAGTCCATGAATCAAGACATCATATCTTTGTCGTCTACTCTCATCACCCACCGCACTGGCAGCACCCCGCCCGCCGAGATAGGAAACATAAACCGGAACAAGTGAAAACACACAAGGAGATAGAAAAGAGGCCAAGCCGGCCAAAAAAGCCAAACCCAGGTTGATGCTATGCATTCCTGTCAGGCACCCATAATGACAACACGGGTTGAGGAATTCATGCCCTGGGTGATCAGTCCTCCTGGTGAATAATCTACAGATGGGATCGTCCACCGGAAAACCCATTTGGCATCATCCGGCATGCAATTCACGCAACCATGAGTTCGCGCCAGACCAAAATCATTGTGCCAGAATGTCGAATGAACGGCGGCCCCGTCACTTGAAAAAAGAACCGTCCAACCAATGCCTGCTGTGTCAAATCCAGCACCGGATACACCACCAGCCATGTGAGTGGAAATATTCTTTTGCCAGGTAGGAAATTCCCCCACCGGGGTTGAATCCTTATAGCCGGTTGAAACACGACAAAAGTAGACTTCATTATTCCCTTCCATGCAGGATAAGGTCTGATATAAAAGGCTGACCACGATCCTTTTATCAACATCATCCGGATGGATGGGGATCAATTCATCTGGCAGAATTGGCCGGTAGCCTTGCGCCAAACCCCACAGAATATCACCATAGATGACATAATTGCCCGAAGGGTCCCAAAATTTCTCCCGCAAGCGATACCAGACCTGGCCTTGCTCATCCGTTTTAATCTGATCAACCCAGAACACCTGGCTGTAGTAGATACGCGGCTTCATCAGATTTTGCAACCAGGGTGAACTGGGTGCGTGTTCCAGCTTTACGTCTACAACCGGTATGGTTTGTTCAACCCACATGCCCTGCCCACCAGCTTCAATCGGGAACTCAAGCAACGGCTGATTGGGACGATTGTAAACAGGTTGTACATAAGGTGCATAGATGTAACCTTTGGGAGTTTCAACCCAACGCTGGTTAATCCGGTTGTAATCGATGTGACTGGTTACAACCTCCCTGAGCCATTCAACAACATCGTCGCGGTAGATCGTACCCACATTCGTGGCATCCCAATATGGTTTGGCTTTTAGATCAAACCAGGCACCCTCACCGCTGGCACAAACCCGTGCCAGTTTTTGATCCGGTGCAAAATCAAGCCACCTGGCAGCTTTTACATGACCAGGCCTCATTGCCATTGCCCCAGCTCCAGCAATAGCCAGTTTGATGAAATCCCGTCGATTGATTATTTTATTCGTTTGCATATTTTAGATATATTTTACCCAATTTGTTCCTTGTCATATAGAAAAAACATCAGACATCAACATTTCGGTCATCTTGTTGATTTCGGGTCCCCACCACGTATCTTCATTGTGGTAAGGGAGGATTTTTCTGATGCGCTTGTATGCTTTTTGGGTACCATCACCCAACCTGGCTTTACCAACCAGACGAAGTCGCAGATCGAGTGCCCGTACAGCAGCATAAGCTTCAATGGAGAGAATGCGAATGACATTATCGATCACCTGCCGGGCATGCCGGGCTGCGGTCATGGAGTTGGCATTATGATCTTCCTGATTGGCAGATACCGGCAAGCTATGAATTGAATCAGGATGCGATAACGTCTGATTTTCAAGAACCAATGATGCAGCTGCATATTGCGGCATCATCAATCCGGAGTTCAACCCGGCTGATTGTGGATTATCCACCAGCATGGGTGGCAAACCATCATTCAACCCGGCATCAAGCAATCGAAAAGTTCTCCGTTCCGATATTGCCCCGATTTCTGACATAATCATTTTTAAGGTATCCATCGCAAATGAAAGCGGTTCGCCGTGAAAGTTCCCCCCCGACAGCACCTCACCCGGACCAAACAAGAGCGGATTGTCTGTGGCTGAGTTGATTTCATCTTGGACCGATCGACAAATCTGTTGAAAAAAATCACGTGAAGCGCCATGCACTTGTGGAGCACAACGTAATGAATATGCATCCTGGACTCGTCGTTCTCCGGTAAACAATGTACTACCGTGTGTTAACCGGCGAATATGCCCTGCAACAGCTTTTTGGCCTTCATGACAACGGACAGCATGCAATCGGGGATCATACGCGTCCGGGCAACCCTGTAAAGCTTCAAGGCTTAATGCCAGGCAAATATCTGCCCGGTCCAGCAATAGAGATGCATCCGAGACCGCAAGTGCGGCTATGGCAGCAGAGAATGTTGCCCCATTGATGAGAGCAAGCCCTTCCTTTGGTCCCATAACAATCCGGGCAATCCCAGCTTTTTTCATAGCCTTTTTCCCACTCATCACCAGGCCTTGGAATTCTGCCTGACCTGATTCGTTGTCTTGATCTTGTTCATCTCTGGTGAAAACCAGGCACAAATGGGCGAGTGGAATAAGGTCACCTGATGACCCCAGGGATCCCTGGGAAGGAATTATCGGGGTTAGATTCTTATTGAGTAAAGAAAGCAACGTTTCAATCACTTCAAGCCGGATCCCCGAATATCCCTTGGCCAGTGCATTCGCACGGATCAACATGGCGGCTCGAACCACATCACCTGGCAGTGCCGATCCATTACCAACAGCATGACTGATGATCAGGTTGCGGCTGAGTCTGGAAGACTCAGCGAACGGAATACGGGTTGTCGAGAAACTGCCCAGGCCGGTATTGATTCCATAAAAAGCCGTATCCTCAGCTGCAATACCAGAAAGCCAGTTTTCTGCCCTGCGAATCATATTTTTTGCTTTCGCTGAAAGGCTGACAGTTTCATGTAAACGCGCCACACGAATAACTTCCTCAATCGTTAGATGACTGCCATTGATTTGAATCATATATTTCCTTTTAGAAGGCGAAATAACCGATACTGATTGCTGCCAGAGGAACTGTCAAATTATCGACATCTGAAAAAGGTAACGATTCAATCACCGCCGAGAATAATGCCACAATTCCGCTTCCCCAAATAAGCGCAACAATTCCATGCTGGATGGTACCTGTTGTTTTAAAGATTATCAATATGAGGATTGAAACAACCCAGCCACCCAGAAACATCGCCAGTGAGCCGACCCATGTCTTGCATGGCGACCATGGCAGTTTGGCATTGTTCCTGACCCGTGAACCAATAACATCAGCCAGACCATCACCGACGCATAGAATCATTAGTGCGGTTATACCAATTGGTGAAGTACGCCAAAAAACCAGGGATAACACGACAAAGACAATGCCATACATCAATGGGCCATGCAGAATTTCTCGCCGATCACCAGTACGTGACATGGCTTTGACCGAACCCTCATCATTTATTACACCCGTACCAACCAGCAGAAACTGAAGCGTTATCAGCAAAGGAACCAGAGCGGCCAACCAGCGTGCTTCTACACCTTCATTAAACAACAACCAGCACAGCACAAAAATAGGACCAGTACCAATGTGAATGATCTTGCGCGATTGGATACTGTCGATCCAACCACGCATGGCAATGAAGTTAACAGTACGCAACCAGACCTGAGTGATGCAGAACGTGATAATCAAAGAAAACCAATTCGATGTAAACATGGATTTTTACCGGGAATGGATCATTTTTCCCGAAAGCTTCGAGCCTGTTCCCTTTCAGCATCACGTCGTGCAATGGCATCCCGTTTATCATAGAGTTTTTTCCCCCGTGCCAAAGCAATCTCAATCTTTGCCCTGCCATCTTTTATATATACACGTATTGGAACAACCGTAACACCTCTCTGGTTGACCTCGCTGGTCATTTTCCTCAATTCCTTCTTATGCAACAGCAAACGCCGCGGTCGACGGGGATCATGATTATTCCGACTGGCAGGATTGTAAATTGCGATATGTGCATCGATCAACCAGGCCTGACCTTTTTCTACCAACACATATGATTCGGCCAAGCTCATCTGTCCTGCTCTGATGGATTTAATCTCCGTACCCTTTAATGCCAAGCCGGCCTCTAACTTATCCAAGAGGAAATATTCAAATTTTGCCTTGCGATTGGTCGCAACCGTCTTGATTTCCACGAAACGATTGTAACATAACTACCCCCAGCGCAAGATTGCCACGCCGCTCAGGAAACGAAAAATCGCGCAAATCACCAGGACAGACACCATTCCAAGAATGCCGGTCAACCATGGCCCTCCCAGGGAGCCTACAAGCATACCGGAATTCATCGCAATCATATACCAGGCGATATATACCGGCCGACCCTCATCCGGAGCTTTATCCAGGACATAATTATATATCGCGCCACCAATCAGAGCCCAGACAAGACCACCAACAGCATTTGTAACCAGATACATGCCCAGGTTATCACTGAAAATCAGCAAGGTGGGGAATAATCCAAAAGCGCAAACCCCAAATCCAAAAAGCCTCTTATTGCCGAGCTTCTCTGTCAGTCGGGAAATTTGTGAGGATCCCAAGAATACAGTAATGTAGAACATAGCCTGCCCGATACCAATGACTTGATCTGATAGATTAAGCTCATTCACAGAATAAACCGGGAAAATCGGAATCCCGAAAAACTGAACGAAGTGAAAGGTAAACATAAGTACAAAGGTGATCCAAAACGGACCTCTCAATATATCCAGGCGTAAATTCCACAGTAGTGATATTTTTTTGATAACTGGATTGAGCCACTTGCCCACACCTTTCAAAGATACCGGCATGGATACCTGCGTAAATCTAATCGGCGTTTTACGATGGGAGGGATGCAATGTGTGATGAAGCAGGAACAGATGCAAGCTACTCATGCCTGCCCCCAATGCTCCCAATGCAAAAACAATCTGATACCCGGTCGGAAATGCGACATTGCCCAGGATCCACCCGCATAGTAAAAGTGTCAGCACATTAATGATGGCAAACAGACTGTTGCGGACACCAGAAAGATAACCCCGCCATGAGGGAGGCGTCCCTTCTCCGAGGAGAGCAGTAAAACCTACGTTAGTGATCGTTCCAGGAATAGTCATCAATAGAATGGCTAAAATGATGAGTGTTATTTGTTGAGAAGGCTTGAATATAAACGGAATGATAACCAAAGTGAGATAAAAAAGCCTTGAAAGAACAGAACTGATGAATACATTCCAACTTACCTGACGAGTGGATAACCACTGTCCGGCTGGCAAAGCCAGCAACAGTGTGACGACGGCAGGTAACGCGTTGATCATTCCCACCTGTAAAGCAGACCCCCCCAGGCGTGTGATGTATATGGATATAAATGTTAGGATACTTCCATTAAGTACCCCGTACCATCCGATATCCAAGGCAAAATTCAGGAATACCCGCTTCAACTCGGGTGATGCTGAAGGAGATGTTATAGATCGGTGACGTAAGCCAAGGAATACAGGCATGTTGAGACAATCATCCGTGATGGAATCGAAATAGGCTGATCACTTGCATGACAAACCCAATTGGATGATGAAAATCATTGTAGCATGAGATGAAAAGGATACGGTTATTCTTACAAGGATACAATTTAAAAGGCTATCGGGAAGCCTTGTAGAATGAGTCAAAAAGGGGTTTGGAATTACTGGCAAATGAGAATCGGAATGGATGACTCGCGTAATAACTGGTCGAGGGTCATATCCAAAACCACCTCAACCATCGGTATGCGGTTGAATCCGCCAATTACCAGCAAGTCAGCCTTATACTCCTCAGCAGTTTTTAGAATACCTTCAGATACATAACCTGTTTTTTGGTAAAAATCCGCTACCAGCTGTCGTTTCTTCAAGTATGCACATACAGGAGCCTGAATTTTAATGGCCTTATCTTCAGATGCACAGACCGTTACAACCCCAAGAGTTGAACCCCAGCGACCTGCGAAATAGGCACTCAGGAATAACGCTTCGCGGCTGGTTGGGCTGTTGACATAGGCAAGCATAATCCGATTCAGATTTGTCACTATGTGAGGAGTGGCCAAAACAGATCTTCCAGAACGGCGAATGATATCCAGCATACCTGAGGTGATACGCGCTGAAATCGAATCTTGTGGTGGGTGATCAAGGTTAAGCACGATCAGATCCGACAGCAAGGCTTTACGGTTTATCACTTTGGCCACTTCCCCTTTTAGTACGGTTAAATGACCCTTAACAGCCTGGTCCTCACAGCTCTGAATAAACTTCTTTTCAATTTTTTTAACCCGTTCAGTATTGCTTTTTCCATTTTTACCAATTACATGCAAGCCAAGGATCTGGGAATTTTCCCGTCCGGCAATCACCAGTGCCTGTTCGAGGCCATACCAACTATTCTTGCTGCCATCGATGGGGACCAGAATATCACTGATGAGGTGATCATCCTGATTCTTATACTTACGCCATGCTCCGGCCACCCGCGGGGTTGTGACATCAATCGGCAGAATCCAATCCAACAATCCTGTACTCGTGCGATAAAAAGCATGTTTCACGCGAGGGCTTATCTCGCGAATCAAATTAAGCGCTGCCTTTTCCGGGCGAATTGCCCACCCCAATTCCTTTTCCAGAAAAATACGGTGGTCAGATATCCAGACATACATGTCCGCTTCTGTCCGGCCGGGAAACTCATGCAAGACTGCCAATTCTCGAATCATGCTTGTGATTGGTTGGAACACTGTTTCATACCAATGTTTGACTGCATCCTCAAACGACACTTCATGTAATGCTTCAATCCCCATATAGTATCGATGGACTTTAATATGCTCGTCAAGTGTGGCATACAGTCCGGGAAATGATAATTGAAGTTCGGCATCCGGGAAATATTTATGAAGTTGGGTACGCTCCAGAAATGAAGCATATTCCTCTTTCAAGATCAATTCCTCTGGTGTCACATCCGCTGAAATGGGTATCGGTGTGGCGATCTCAGTGACATATGCAGAGATATATTTGGCATGCAATCGTTTGGCAACAGAGATGCGATGATGCCCATCCTTCACAAAATACACATCTCCAATTTTATACAGGTCCACCGGTGGGAGTCCTCTCCTGCCAGGAGAGACAATTTCCACCATCACTCCAGCCCACCTTTCACGGTCACTATCCAGAAGTGGAAGAAAACTTCGCGAGTAATCACTATATCGGCCTACAGAGCCGACAATATTTTCCAGAGGCACTTCCTGCAACCCGCGCTCCGAGCCGCCCACAACTCTCAACCGGCGAGAGATCTCGCTATAAGGTAACAAGTCGATTGATTTGCCGGTAATTTGAGCAATTACCTGCTGCAAACTGGCAGTTCTACGTGCCCTGCGGAAATCCTCTCGTGCTTTCGAATAGTTATCACCCAGTATCATTTGATCCCTGTCGTATATTCTACCAATTACCCAACTGATATTCCCCGTTGATTGATCCTGCAGAGAAGCCAGTGTCAATATCGCATGAGGGCTTATATTATAGAACGATTTTTCTGAAACGTAAACTCACATGTTAATCGAGTCACCACCACTGAGACTCACCGCATCACTAAAAATATGCAAGTCGCCCGAGTAAAGTGATTAACCCATCCATGCTATAATTAATTTCTGGAAAATAATGGGATTCAATATCGGGACAATCGATCATTTATCGACCTTTTTCATCGGTCTGGGAATCGCATTTCTGACCGCCTTATGGGTAAGTCTGATCATCTGGGTCTATCGCGATATCAGAAAACGCAGCGATGATCTATTGGTGCGAATACTTGCTGTAACCGTTTCCATTCTTCTCTTCATTCCAGGTATCTTCATTTACTTGATCATCAGGCCATCGATGACGATCGAGGAAAAATATCAAGCCGCACTGGAAGAGGAAGCATTACTGGCAACACTCGAGGAAACGGAGCTGTGCCCAGGGTGTGAACGAAGGATCAATTCCAGCTGGATGATATGCCCCGCATGCCATACAGTGCTGCGAAAGAAATGCCCAGACTGCGGTCAACTGATCGAGTTAGCATGGGATATATGCCCATTTTGCAGTCATGAACTATCTGCGCAAAAACACGAGCGTGGCAACGCAACCATCCATAAGAACACATCAATCTGATGAGTATCACAACTGGCATCGAACCCATCGATTACTTGATAATCGGGCATTTAACTCAAGATATCACCTCTTCTGGTTTACAGCTGGGTGGAACTGCAGCTTATGCAGCTCTCACTGCTCGAGCGCTGGGTATGCGGGTTGGTATTCTCACCTCCACAGCACCCGACATCGACCTCTCTCCCTTGGATGGTATATCAATCCACAATATTCCAGCTGATAACTCCACCACATTCAAAAATGTTACTACAACATCCGGTAGAACACAGTATCTTTACCACATTGCGCATTCACTATCTGCAGACATGATCCCGGAAAACTGGGTAAATACACCTATGATCCACATCGGACCTGTGGCCCAGGAAGTATCCATCGATATCATTGATTCTTTCTCCAGTGGTTTTATTGGAATAACCCCACAAGGGTGGATGCGGAAATGGGATGAAAATGGGCAAATCAGACCAGAAACATGGCTTAATGCAGACAAGATACTGGTCAAGGCTTCTGCAGTCGTAATCAGCATCGATGATGTACAGGCGGATGAGAGTATCATCACCAAAATGATCCAGAAGATACCCATCCTTGTCGTAACAGAAGCTGATCTTGGTGCGCGATTGTATTGGAATGGGGATTACCGTCATTTTTCACCACCTGCCGAAACTGAAATGGATGCCACGGGTGCCGGTGATATCTTTGCGGCTGCATTCTTTTTACGCATGCATGAAACTCAAGATCCGTGGGAATCTGCAAGATTTGCTACTCTGATCGCATCCCGGTCAGTTACACGATGTGGATTGGATAGCATACCCACTCCCGAGGAAATTGCAGTCAGTCGCGTTACCATATACACAAATAAATAGGAAACAGGATCGATGGGTCGCATTTATACACTGGTCAATCAAAAGGGAGGAGTGGGTAAAACTACCACGGCCATAAACCTCGGAGCTTATCTGGGTTATTACGGTCAGCGTGTCTTGCTGATCGACCTAGATCCACAAGCCAATGCCACTTCCTGTCTGGGAATCGATAAGTTAGGCGTCAAGAATGGCACTTATGAAGTACTCTCAGGCAGTGCTCCCATTGCTGCCCATATTCTGCATAATCCCCGGCTGAAAATCTCCTTGTTACCCTCTTCGCCGGCTTTATCCGGGGCCGAAGTGGAATTGATCGAACAGGCTAATCGTGAGTACCGCTTGAGAGAGGCCATTCAATCGATCTCGGATCGATATGACTACATCCTGATTGATTGTCCACCATCTCTGAACCTTTTAACCGTAAATGGCCTGGTTGCAGCTCGCGATGGGGTTATGATCCCTGTACAATGTGAATACCTGGCCCTGGAAGGCCTGGGTCAATTAATAAAAACCTTGAATAAGGTGCGAAACAAGTTATATCCAGAATTGAAGGTGCGCGGTGTGGTAATGACCATGTTCGACGGGCGAACCAAGCTGGCAAATGATGTGGTGAATGAGGTCAAGAAGCATTTTCCAGTAGAGGTCTTCAAGGCAGTCATTCCTCGCAGTATCCGGATTGCTGAAGCACCTTCCTATGGGGTTCCGATCACCATGTATGCACCGGCCAGTAGCGGTGCGAAGGCTTATAATGACCTTGCTTGTGAGGTGCTTGCATCTGACGGCATAATCATAACAACAAATTAATAAAAGGTTGACAACATGCCAAGAAAAGGCGGTCTCGGCAAAGGATTGGATGCACTCATACCCGGAGATGACAAGCAACCGGATGAGGGCAGTGTCACATATCTTCCGATCGATTCGATTGTCCCGAATCCAAGGCAGCCACGATCAAGTATCAATACGGTTGAGCTTCAGGAACTGGCTGAATCCATTCGGGAGCATGGCATTATTCAACCACTTATTGTCAGCCGCGAAAATGATGGCAACCACTATGTATTGATAGCTGGAGAACGTCGATTGGAAGCTGCACGTCTGGCAGGACTTCAATCCATTCCTGCCATCCTGCGTCAAGTTGGCGATCAAGATCGTCTGGAACTGGCACTTATCGAGAATGTGCAACGCTCTGATCTGCTGCCGCTTGAAACAGCTGAAGCGTATCGCCAGTTGAATGAAGAATTTAAACTGTCCCATGAAGAAATCTCCCGGCGGGTTGGGAAGAGCCGTGTGAGCATCAGCAACACATTGCGCTTATTAAAGCTGCCTGAAAGAATTAAAACCGCCTTGTTGGATGGAAATATCAGCGAAGGACATGCACGTGCATTACTTGCATTGACTACCGCCCAGGCACAGATTGCGGTTCTGGATATGATCATACGAAACAGTTTAAATGTCCGTCAAACCGAAGAGCTTGTTCGCAAATATGGTGGCGTACGTCCTGCAATATCAAGTAGTAATCAATCATTGTCTCCAGAATTACTGGAGATTGAAGATCGCATGCGCGCAGCTCTCGGAACCAAAGTCAGCCTTCACCCAGGCAAAAAGGGTGGCAGTATCACCATTCATTATTTTTCAGATGAGGAACTTAATCGACTGATCGACCATATTCTTAAGGGGTGACATGGTCCTGCTTGAGAATGGGCGTTTTTACGTCCCAAATCATCCCAATACCACCTCGATGCTGGTCGATAAAGGTTTAATCAGGGCGATCGGTCAACCAGGCAGCGATCTTCAACATCTGGGTCAGGTTTCCCAAAGGTATGATTTAAAAGGCAAGGTTGTCTGGCCAGGCCTGACGGATGCCCATATACACCTGACCCGCTACGGATTGAATCTACAGATAGTCAACTGTGATACCAGCAGCCGGCAGGAATGTCTGGACCGCGTTGAACAGGTGGCTTCCATGGCACGTCACAATGACTGGGTTATTGGCCACGGATGGAACCAGAATGAATGGCCAGAAGGATATGGTACTGCGACCCTGCTGGATGCTGTAAGCCACAACCATCCTGTTTATTTAACCGCCAAATCATTACATGCTGTCTGGGCTAATACGCAGGCTATGGAACAGGCAGGCATCCGGGCAGATTCTTACGATATTGCGGATGGGCATATCGTCCGCGATGCAAGCGGTAATCCGAATGGGATATTCCTTGAAGCTGCAGGAAATTTAATCGCGCAGGCCATTCCAAAACCCACTTCACAGGAAATCGAGCTTGCCATCCTGGAGGGTATGCGTTCACTGATCAGGATGGGCATCACAAGTGTTCATGATTTTGATTCACTCGATCGATTGGAAAATTACAAGCGGATCGCAGGTGAAGGCCGGCTTAGATTACACATACTGAAAGGCATTCCACCGGAGGATCATCAAACCGCTCTGTCGTCCGGCTTGTACAGCGGAATGGGCAACGGTTTGATCCATATTGGACCATATAAATTCTTTATGGATGGTGCCCTGGGCCCCCATACAGCTGCACTACTTGAGCCATATAACGATGATCCTGCCAACAGCGGAATGCTTACCCACACATCAGAAGAGATAGTTGAAATAAGCAAAATGATCTTAAGTAAAGCGTCTGACCTGGCTATCCATGCCATTGGGGATCGCGCCAATCAGGAAGCTATTGAAGCCTATAGAACCATCCGCATGAATGAAGCAACAACTGGCCAGAAACCAGCTCGATTACGCATAGAACATGCTCAATTGCTCAGCTGCGGGAACTTGAAGGATTTTAAAGAACTCGATATAACTGCTTCCATGCAGCCATTGCATGCCACTTCGGATATGAATATGGTAGACAGATATTGGGGGGATCGAAAACAACTGTCGTATGCCTGGAAGAGCCTTCTGGATAATGGTGCACGGCTGGTTTTCGGATCAGATGCCCCGGTGGAATCACCCAATCCATTTTGGGGATTACATGCTGCTGTCACCCGTCAAAAAGTAAGTGATTTTCCTGCAAAGGAGAGTTGGGTACCAAATCAACGCATCACTTTACAATCTGCCCTCGACGCATATACAACCAATCCGGCTGCGATAAGCAGGGTAAAATCAGCTAATGGCAAGTTGGTACCAGGCAGCCAAGCGGATCTGATCCTGTTGGAGATCGATCCATTCATGATCAAGGCACAGGAATTGCATCAACTGCATCCATCAGCCACAATGATAAATGGTGAATGGGAGTGGGTAGATCAGGAAGTGGAATTATGATCAAGAAATCAATGCTTAAACCAGAGATGCTTATCCCACGCTTGGGTGATCTGTTGATCGACCGCGGATTGATCACACATGGCGCATTGGAATTCTGCTTGAAAAAACAAGTCAAATTAAAAGCCAAAGGTGAAACCAAGTTAATTGGACAAATCCTTGTGGAAGAAAGATTGATCGATGAGGATACGCTCAACGGAATCATCACAGAGCAAATCGTTGAACTTCGGAATGCACTGGTAAATGCCAATCAAAAATTGGAAGAGCGTGTGCGTGAGCGCACGAATGAGCTTGAAAATACAATGAGAAAATTGGAGGAATTAAATCAAACCAAATCGACAATTCTCTCCAATCTCTCTCATGAATTCATGACCCCTCTTAACCATATGAAGGGATATTTGGAACTACTAAAAACCGATTCTCTCGGTCGTTTAAATAGAGAACAATCGGATGCCATTAATGTCATCCAGAAATCCTATACCAAGCTGGAAACTTTGATCACTGATCTATTACAATTCTCAGAAGCTTCTCATGGCAACCTGTTTATTCTTAGAAAGACAATCAGCATTCTGGAGTTCTTGAAAACACCAATTAAAAGCGCTTCTAATCTGGCATTTGAAAGAAAAATTAAACTCATTGCGAACCTGCCTGATTCTGCACCGATGGTAATCGGGGATCCCGAAAAATTAACCAGCGTTATGAATCAACTGCTTGATAATGCTTTAAAATTCACACCTCCAGGTGGCACAGTCACGATTACTGCTGAGGCCAGGGACAACAGAGTCATCATTTCAGTGAGTGATACAGGTATTGGTATTGCATCTGACAAACTCGATGAGATATTTGAACCGTTCCATCAACTGGATCAATCCACTGCACGACGGTACGGAGGTACCGGATTGGGGATGGCAATTGTAAAACGCATTCTTGAGGAACACGATGCCAAATATCAGCTAAGCTCAAAGGTAAATGAAGGGACATCTTTTATATTCGAACTCACAATTGCTTAAAAAGGCAGAAGTAAGATTTAATGATCATACCAGTCACACAAGCCCCTACAGATCAATGGCTGGAAGAAGCTACCCAGCTCATTCAAATATTTAATCATAGTCAGGACTGGCATAACAGTATAAATCAATCCATCTCGCTAATCCGCAAACTAGTTATTTTTGATAATTTTGTAATTTACCACCCGGCACCGTCCTCACCAAATTTACAACTGCTGTATGCCAGAGCAACCGGTCGGGGTCGCTCACAAGGGGCAGAAATCACATGGGGTGAGCCTTTTGCCCGCCGGGTAATATCCGCCCAGTCATGTTTGCTGGAACAAACCGATCCAGGTGTAAATGTGACAGACCGACTGGAAAAACCAATCATGCTGGGTGTTCCGCTGACTGCAGATAAATCATTGCTCGGCATCCTGGTGTTCATACGCTTTGGTAGTCCAGCTTTTGATGATCAACAGGTATTGGTTGCCAGATGGATCGCTGAACAGATAAGCGCTTTGCTAAGGTGTCAGAACCTCAAGATACGGGCTGAGATAGCAGAGGAAAAAAGAAAACAGGCAGAGTTTCAGGAAGATTTCTTATCCACCATAACCCATGAATTACGCACACCTCTCGGTTTTATTAAGGGATATACAACCACCCTGATGCGGGATGACACCAAATGGGACAAGAAAAGCCAGCATGATTTCCTGGCGATAATTGATCAGGAAACTGACATCCTTCAGGATTTAATTGAAAACATACTCGATACAGCACATCTTCAAAGTGGCACAATGCCAATCACATTTCTAAAAATCCGCGTTGAGCCAATTATCAATGATGTAAAGAGCCGAATCCAAACTCAGCACCCCGACTGCCTTATTGATTGTCAATTTCAAACAGATACACCCACCATCATGGGTGATGCCAGACGGTTGGCTCAAGTATTCGAAAATCTGATCATCAATGCGATTAAATATGCACCCAAAGCCACCATTACCATTCAAACCAGGCGCAGACTCAAAGGTATCACGATTGTGATCCGGGATGATGGTCCTGGCATTCCAAAGGAAGAAATGTCACATATCTTCGAACGCTTTTATCGTGGCAGCACAGCCCATTCCCAGCACGGCAGCGGATTGGGCCTGTACATCTGCAGACAGATCATACGCTCACATCACGGCAGGATCAAAGTTGCCTCTGAGCCTGGCAAAGGAACTCGATTCATTATTCACCTGCCATTAATACAACCCGGAATACAGGAGGACGAATGACACTTATTCTTGTTGTTGACGATGAACCACTTTATCAACGTTTATTACAAATCAATTTGGAAACAGAATCATATGACGTAATCACTGCTGATGATGGCGAGCAGGCGCTGGAGATATTTACCAACCAGAAACCTGATTTAATTATTCTGGATATCATGATGCCCAAGCTGGATGGTCTGGCCACCTGCGAACGCATACGCCAGTTTTCATCAGTACCAATTATCATGTTAACCGCAAAGGGCGAAGAACAGGATCGCGTTAAAGGGTTGAACGTTGGTGCAGATGATTATGTGGTTAAACCCTTCTCAGCCACAGAATTACTGGCAAGGGTCCGAGCCGTACTCAGACGGGCAGATACACACAAGGAGCCATACAAGCAGAGTGAGTTCATCCATGGTGATTTACGGGTCAATTTCGCCAGGGCAGAGGTTTGGAAGAACGATAAACCCATCTATCTTTCTGCAACTGAATATCGTCTATTAATCCAGCTTGCCCAAAGTATGGGAACGGTTCTGACTGCAGAAGACCTTTTATCTGAAGTGTGGGGGCCATCGTACAAGGAAGATAAGGAAATCCTATGGGTCAGCATCGCCCGCATACGACAGAAGCTTGAGGATGATCCTCATAATCCGACTCACATCCTGACCAAATCCGGACTTGGGTACATCATGCCAGACCTTGAAGCTTCATCATCTTCAAGCCAATGATACAATAATAGAAAACCGCCTGAAAGGTATTCCATGAATGAGGATTCCAATATTCAGTTAAGAACCGAGCAAATAGGGAGACGTCTCAATATTCTTCGCATGAGTAAGCGATTGAGCCTCAACGAAGTCTCAGCACTGTTAAATGTGACTCCCAATCGGATTAAGCAATACGAGAGTGGGAACCAGATACCTTCTCTGCCGGAGCTTGAAGTCCTGTCAATCCAGTTGAATATACCAATTTCTGCATTATTATCCAATGATGAAGATCCGGTTGAAATTGCACCCATGAAACCGCAACAAGCCAAAAAAATCATCATCTTGCGTCAACGGATCATTGCTACCTGTATCAAAAAGGCACTGGATGATGCAGCTATTCCACGTGTAGATGTTGCCAATGCACTTGGCATCAAACCAAAAGAGTTGACCAGTTATCTTAATGGGAAAAAGCCCATCCCGCTGACCACCCTGGAAACTCTTTGTAGAATTGCTTCGCTGGCTTTGCAGTCTTTATTTGGCACCCACGGTTTGGTTGGCGAAAAGCTGTCACAAGCTGAGCGCGTAGCCGGGTTTAGACAGCTGGATCCCGAGCTTCAAGATTTCATTGCACAACCGATCAACCGACCATATGTGGAACTCGCCAATCGATTGAGTAAACTGCCAGCCGATAAACTGCGCAATATTGCTGAGGGCTTGCTGGATATCACCTTTTAATACGTAACCTACCTGAGCATCATGGATTTGGTCATACCGCATTCAGATGGATATTCAATCCGTCAGGCGGATTGGAAAGATGCCATTCCCATCCAGCACTTGCTGAGTTACCAATCCAAAATACATCGGTTTCTTGATTGGCGTGATCCTCTGCAATGGCTTGGCATGCAACCATTTATGATGCTCGAAAAACAAGGCAAACTCCATGCAGTTCTGGCCTGTCCAATAGATCCGTTGAATATCGCCTGGGTCAGGCTGTTTGCCTGCAGTTGGGAGATTGATGTGAATCATGCATGGGATCTTCTGACAGCAGAAGTGTTTCCCCAACTCACCATAATGAATCCGGATGCACACTGTTATCTCCTGGCTCTTGAAGGTTGGATCGATCACCTGGCCCAACAAAAACAATATCCCAAACACCAAGAGATCGTTATCCTGCAACGCGACTTATCATCCTTCCTGCAGAATCCTGTGAAAATTGATATCATCATTCGAAAAATCACCCAGGATGACCTGCCGCGGGTGGCTTCTATTGACACGGAATGTTTTGAGGATCTCTGGATTTATTCGCAGCCAACCCTGCAGCTGGCTTATCAAAAATCAGATATCACCTATTTGGCAGAGATGCACTCCAAGCCAGTGGGATATCTGTTGGGAACCATTTCAGACGATATCGGTCACCTGGCGCGGATTGCTGTGCTTCCAGAGGTCAAACGTCACCAGATTGCAACCAGTCTGATCGGTAGATTCATGCTGGATTTGGAGGAACGTGGTCTTTCACAGGCGACAGTAAACACACAATCCAATAATCAAGCCTCACTGGCTCTATATGATAAAATGGGTTTCCAAAGAACAGGTGAGTCATTTGGGGTATATCGTATACTTTAGTTCATTGAGGTTTGTTTATGAGTAAACGTCAGATCATCAAACAAAGGAGAAAAGCTCGTGAACGAATGAACAGGATACTTACCTTAATAGGGATCCTGCTCATTGTCGGCTTGCTTGCCACATTCTTTATTTTAAACAGCCAGGGCAAGTTTCCTGAACGCAAAATCGTTAATGGGTTGACTGCCGGCGATCCGAATGCGCCAATCGTGGTTGTGGAATACGCTGATTTTCAATGCCCGTCTTGTCAATATGTCTTCAGCGCAATAGAGCCTGTCATCATTAAAGACTATATCAATACCGGTAAAGTCATTTATACCTTTGAACCTTTCAGTTTTGTTGGTCCTGAATCCTACCGGGCAAGTGAAGCAGCTTTCTGCGCCGCGGATCAGGGTAAATTCTGGGAATATCACGATCTGTTATTTACAAACTGGGCAGGTGAAAATCAGGGCGCTTTTTCCGATAAAAATTTACTTAAATTTGCCAGCCAGATTGATTTTGACCAGGATGCTTTCACTGAATGCTTTAACTCTGGAACTCATACACAAACGGTGCTTGATAAAAACGATGAAATTACCGCGGCTGGAATCACCAGCACACCTTCGTTTATGGTCAATGGGCAGGTTGTTCTTGCATCCAATATTTTATCTGTCCTGGAAAGTCTTGCAGGTAATTAATTCCAATAAAAAGCGCTTCCTGTGTATTATTGCCACAGGAAGCGCTTTTGTTTCGTGTCTGGTTTTAGGGGTTCAATTCACACATGAGACACTTTCTTATGTAAGACCAAACCACAATTTAAGTTCCCTCTTCCCATGAGTTCAAGTATTTTAATTGCTCCTGGGTCAGAACATCAATGTTAACACCCATCGATTCAAGCTTAATCCGGGCAATATCCTTATCGATCTCTTCAGGTACTGAATACACTTTTTTGGCCAGTTTATCGTGATTCTTAAACAGGTATTCTGCCGCCAGTGCCTGATTGGCAAAGGACATATCCATTACACTGGCTGGGTGACCTTCTGCTGCAGCAAGATTGACAAGTCGACCTTCCCCCAATATATGGATCTGACGGCCGTCCATTAAAGTATATTGGTCGACGTATGGGCGCACCAGTGCTTTGGAGGTTGCCATTTCTTCAAGTGCCGGAATGTTTATTTCCACATTAAAATGACCCGAGTTGGCCACAATCGCTCCGTCTTTCATTGACTCGAAATGGTGTTTATCAAGCACATTGATATCTCCAGTTACTGTGACGAAGATATCACCGATTTTCACTGCCTCGTCCATTGGCATAACCCGGTATCCATCCATGACAGCTTCAAGCGCTGGTAGTGGATCCACCTCGGTCACAATCACATTAGCCCCCATCCCCTTGGCGCGCATGGCCAGGCCGCGACCACACCAACCATAACCAGCAACCACGAATGTCTTGCCGGCCAGCAGGATGTTGGTGGCGCGAATGATCCCATCCAGGGTGGATTGTCCAGTGCCATAGCGGTTATCAAAGAAATGCTTGGTCATTGCGTCATTCACTGCTATGACCGGGAAAGCCAGTGCATTATCAGCTGCCATGGCACGCAGGCGAATCACGCCTGTGGTGGTTTCTTCTGTTCCGCCAATAACATCGGGTAAAAGATCGCGGCGGTCCTTATGCAGGGTAGAAACCAGATCAGCACCATCATCCATGGTCATTTGTGGTTTATGATCGAGAGCTGCGTTTAAATTCTGATAATAAGTTGCATTGTCTTCCCCTTTGACTGCGAAGACCGGTATCTCATCATGAGAGACGAGCGATGCTGCAACATCATCCTGAGTGGAAAGTGGGTTGGACGCTGTCAGCACGATATCTGCGCCACCAGCCTGCAGTGCGCGCACCAGGTTGGCAGTTTCAGCCGTAACATGTAAACAACCGGATAAGCGCAACCCTTTCAATGGGTGTTCCTTGGCAAATCTTTCACTGATCATGTGTAAGACCGGCATCTCGCGTTCTGCCCAATCGATTCGCCGGCGGCCACCTTCAGCCAGGGATAAATCTTTTACATGATGATCTTTCATTAATCCTCCATAATTTTAGAACAGCTTGTCAAGCTCACCTTGATCTTCAAAATGATCACGGAAGCGTTGTACGAATTCTTCCTTGGTAAAGTGGTGGTTTTGAGTGCCGTGTTGCTCCAGGCAGTAGGTCGCAGCCAGAGCACCCATCTTACCACATAACTCAATTGGAAAACCGTGGTCATACCCGGTAAAAAAACCACCCCGGTATGCATCACCCACACCCGTAGGATCCGCAATTAACCTGGTTGGTACGATGGGGATGATGAATTCCTTCCCCTCCTGGTGGATACGCGACCCATTTTCACCGCAGGTGATCACTGTGAAATTCACCTTGTCCACGATCTGTTGAGCTGACATGCCGGTTCGTTTTTGTAGCAATTCGAATTCATATTCATTAACGAATAATGCTAAAGCACCTTCGACACCGGCTTTCAGTTGTTCACTTTCGATACGAACGATCTGCTGGCTGGGATCATAGGCATATGGGATCTTATTTGCCTTACATTCCACAACGTACTGTGCCATGGCCTCGGGGTCATTGGGAGAAATGATCACGAGATCGGGTGCTTTTACTCCCAAGGCAAGCAGAGATATCTCGTCTGCATGCGCCATCGCTCCTGTATAGAAACTGGCAATCTGGGCATTGGCTTTGTCGGTATTCGCAAAAAAGGAGGCAGTGTATTGACCGGGAATGATCTTAACACCACAAGTATCCACCCCGTTCTGCTCGAGCCATTCCCGGTATTCAGTGAAATCTTCGCCAGCGGTTGCGACGAGTCTGGGCCGTGAACCAAGCAAAGCGAGTGTATATGCGATATTTGGGCCGGTTCCACCCCGCTGGCGGACCATGCTGTCTACAAGGAAAGAAAGACTGATCGAATCCAGTTTATCAGCCAAAATATGGTCCCGAAAATAACCAGGAAAAGTCATCAAATAATCATAAGCGATAGAGCCAGTGACGATGATGTTCATTTTTTCCCCTTTATTTGTGATAGATTTTTGAAATACGGGGGACGAACGATACCTCGTTCAGTCACAAATGCAGAGATCAAACGTGCCGGGGTGATGTCAAATGCCGGGTTGAGGGCTGATGATCCCTCCGGGGTTACACGTTCTCCGTCCAGTTGAATATCCAGAACCTCATTCGGATCACGGTTTTCGATTGGAATGTCAGATCCCTGTGAGATGTCCAGATCGACTGTGGACAATGGAAAAACCGAATAAACCGGTACAACATTATCATAAGCTGCCAAGGCCAGCATATAGGAACCGATCTTGTTGGCCACATCCCCGTTGGCTGCCACCCGGTCAGCCCCGAAGATCACCTTCTGAACCATCCCACGACTCAGAAAATGGCCTGCCATATTATCCGTGATGATGTCATAGGGGATGCCGTATTGCTTCAACTCCCAGGCTGTCAAGCGGGTTCCCTGCAATCTTGGCCGGGTTTCATCCACCAAGATATGAATGCGTTTACCTTGCTCATGGGCCAGGCGTATAATACCAAGACCGGTGCCCCAATCAACAGTTGCCAGCGCGCCGGTGTTACAGTGATGAATAATCGTATCGCCATCTTCAATTAATTCCTCACCGTGTCTGGCGATAGCCTGATTGGTTTCGACATCCTCATCAGCCATTTGCATGGCTTCCCTTTCAAGTGACTGGCGTATGCCAGCCGGCTGATCGGATGATCTGGCAACCATGTGCATGCGTTCCAAAGCCCATTGTAAATTTACCGCGGTTGGACGGGTGGAACCCAAATATTGAATGGATTGTTCCAGGTCCTGCCTAAGCATGGTAACATTATCAGAAGATGACTGGAGTGCAGACAGAACCACCCCGAAAGCTGCCGCAACACCAATCACGGGAGCGCCTCGGATGGTCATGTCTTTTATTGCCTGACCAATATCCTGGCAACTTGATAATGCCACTCGTTCAAGCCGTTGCGGGATTAAACGCTGGTTGATTACGATCAGTTGGTGAGCTTTAGAGTCCCATTCAATCGTGCGCATTTTCGACACCAAAAAACGCCCTCACAGGAGAGCGCCTGTTATTCAAGAAAGATAGTTTAACATGCATTCGACCCTTTGTAAAGAATATTATCCTGTATAAAAATATAATACCACTCATCGGTGATAAATGCGGAACAACCCCTTAATATTAATTTTGATCATCATTATCATCTCCATCACTGCTTGTTCAACCAGCAGTGAAGGATTTGATCTGGGTGACGTTCCCATCCTGGGAAGTTTGGTACAGGGAACGGCAACGATCACTCCCCAACCATATCCCACCTCAACTCCCACACCAATTCCAGCCATGCGGATTGACCAGGCAGAATGGTTGCTGGTAATAAATGGGGATTACGATCAGGCTATACACGAATTTCAGATCGCACGCCAGCAAACCAATGACGAAGATACTCGTCTGTTGGCTGAGCTGGGAATCGCACGCACGTATTTTGAAAAAAATGATCGGGAAACCGCCCTGATATTACTGCGTTCTCTGGTGGATACCTACCCGAATAACCCGAAACGTGCGAATGCATATTATTACCTGGGCCGAATTTATTATTCCCTCGGGCGATATTTTGAATCAGCATCTTCCTATGATGAATTCCTTCGCTTGCGGCCGAGTGAAATAGACAGCATGATCCAGGATCTGAAGGGGGATGCCCTTGTCGCCGGGGGAGATTATATTGGTGCGATCAACGCCTATCTTGCGGCAATCCAACTCCCACACTTGGGAAATAACGATCAGTTGAATGCCAAGTTGGGTAATGCCTATCACCTTTCTGGCAATCCTGAAATTGCCATCATGATCTATCAGCAGGTTTTTGACAGTACGGTAAATGAATACACAAAAGCGCAAATGGATTTCTTAATCGGCCAGATCCACTACCAGCTTGGTGATCGCCTGTCTGCATATGAGCATTTTCAGCATGCGGTCGATAATTACCCGGCTTCTTATGACACCTACTCAGGCTTGGTAACACTGGTCAATGATGGGCAGGTTGTTAGCGAATTACAACGGGGATTGGTGGATTATTATGCCGGTCAATATAGTCTGGCTGTAGAGGCATTGGATCGATATCTGGCAGGCGATCCGGAGGATGCTGGAACTGCTTTATACTTCAAGGGTCTCGCCTTGCGGGCAATTGGGGAATCTGGTTACCCGCTGTTTTCAATGTTACGTAGTGAAGCTTTGTATTCCAGCGAGGGGATTCCCCAGGATAGTCAGGCAATCGCCGTTTGGAAAACCCTGACCGAAAAGTATTCATCAGACACACATTGGGCAGATGCATGGGATGAGATAGCCTACACGCAATGGGCTTATCAGGAAGATCCGGCATCCGCTGCAACGACCATGCTTGCTTTCGTTTCGCAAGCACCGGCTGATGAGCATGCGCCTGGATTCCTGTTTTTTGCCGGTCGTTATTTTGAAAGAGCAGATCTATTAGCCGACGCTGCCATAACCTGGGAGCGAATGGCGGATATGTACCCTTCTCACCAGGATACATTTCGGGCCTTGATTCTTTCTGGTATTGCACGCTACCGGCTGGCAGATTTCGAAGATGCAGAACGAACCTTTCAACGCTCCTTACTGCTTGCAAACAGCCCATCCGATCAAGCAGCGGCCTACCTGTGGGTGGGCAAGTGTCAAAAAGCTCGTGGAAACCCTGAAGCAGCCAGCCAATCATGGTTGCAGGCTGCCACCCGGGATCCCACAGGTTATTACAGTGAACGGGCACGTGAGTTATCGCTGGACAGCCCTGTTTTTAATCCCCCGGCAATCATCGATATGGCATTCAATTTAGAAAATGAGGAAGCTGTCGCACAAGACTGGCTGCGCCTTACTTTCAGCATTCCAGCAGATGTATCTCTTGATCTACCAGGCGAATTGGTATATGACCAGCGGTATATCCGCGCCAAGGCATTTCACAGTCTGGGTTTATTCGACCTGGCAAAACTGGAGTTCTCCAGTCTGCGCGGGGAGATACAGGATGACCCGGTCAGGACATATCGTTTCATGAAGGTGTTATACAACCTGGGTTACTATAGTCAGGCAATCCAATCCAGCCGCCAGATACTCAGCCTGGCTCATATGAATGATTTGGATACACTGTCAGCTCCCATATATTTCAACCATATTCGTTTTGGTCTGTATTACAAGGATATCGTGTTGCCTCTCGCTTTGAAAACCAATCTGGATCCACTTCTGCTTTATGCGATGATACGCCAGGAGAGTCTTTTCGATGGCTTTGCGCACTCAACTGCAGGTGCACGCGGACTGCTGCAGCTGATGCCTGCGACCGGAGCAGAAACAGCTGCATACGAGAGCTGGCCAGTGGGCTATACTGAGGATGACCTCAACCGGCCGATAGTCAATCTGCGGCTGGGCGCTTCCTATCTGGAACGGCAGATCAACTATTTTAACGGGAATAAATATGCCGGGTTGGCCGCCTATAATGCAGGGGCCGGCAATACAGCCATCTGGGTATCTATGGCGCAGGACGACCCGGATTTATTACTGGAAATCATCCGGTATCAAGAAACACGACAATATATACAATACATCGTTGAGAATTACGGGCTATATAAACGTTTTTATGGCAGAGATCAGTAGTGATGTGCATTGGCGCTAAAAAAGCTCTGGGATTACAACCCAGAGCTTTTTCTTCCAAACGTTTCATCAAACGCGGAATTTAACCGCTGCCTGGGCTGCTGCCAATCGTGCCACGGGGACACGGAAAGGTGAGCAGCTGACATAATTCTGTCCGATCATATGGCAGAATTCAATCGAAGCGGGATCGCCGCCATGTTCACCACAAATTCCAACCTCGAGGTCGGGGCGGGCTTTGCGACCATCTTCCACTGCCATTCTCATTAATTTTCCAACACCATCCCGGTCAATGCTCTGGAAGGGATTCGTTGCCAGGATGCCTTCTTCAACATATTTCACCAGGAAGTTACGTTCAGCATCATCCCGGCTATAACCGAATGTCATCTGAGTCAGATCATTCGTGCCGAATGAGAAGAATTCCGCCAGTTCAGCTATCTCACCGGCTGTTACAGCCGCACGCGGAATCTCGATCATGGTGCCAAATTTATAGGGGAATTCCAACCCTTTTTCTTTCATGACCGTCTTGGCGATCGCCACCAGGCGTGGTTGAACCCATTCGAGCTCTTTAACCGTTCCGGTCAAAGGGATCATGATTTCGGGTTTGACACGGATACCCTTTTTCGTCATATTCGCCGCTGCCTCAAAAATGGCGCGGATCTGCATCTCAACGATTTCGGGCATATAAATGCTTAATCGAACACCTCGCAATCCCATCATCGGATTGCTTTCATGGAGTGCATTGACGGAGTTCAAATAGGCTTCTTTTTTCTTTAAATCTTTCGTTTCGCCCTTTACACGCATGGTGACGACTTCTTCCAACAGTGTTTCAGGAGAAGGCAGGAATTCATGCAAAGGAGGATCGATCAGCCGAATAATGACCGGGTAGTCATCCATGGCTTCAAACAGACCTTCAAAGTCAGAACGCTGGCTGGGCAGCAATTCATCCAGGGCCGCTTTCCGTGCCTCGGGTGTCTCTGCCAGAATCATACGTTGAACGATCGGCAGTCGCTCGGGCTCAAAGAACATGTGCTCGGTACGGCAAAGCCCGATACCCACTGCACCATAGGATCGTGCCCGACGTGCATCTTTTGGATAATCCGCATTGGTCCATACTTCCAGACCGCGGGTCTTTTTCCCATCAGCCAGTTTTCGTATATCCGGTTTGGCACAAATCTCATCAGCCCAACTTAAAAGTGTGAGTAAATCAGTTTGTTCATCAAGTGAGGGTGCGGTCAATCCAAGTTTGCCACTGAAGACCTCACCAGTTGTACCATCGACAGAAATCCAATCACCTTCGCTGATGGTTGTATCATTTACCATCATTTTTCGATGATCAAGATCGATCTTGAAAGCAGATGCGCCGACCACGCAAGGCACACCAAATTGACGGGCAACCACTGCCGCATGGGAAGTGGCGCCGCCTTCACTGGTTAGAATACCCTTGGCTGCCAGCATACCGTGGACATCATCCGGCTTGGTAAAAGGACGCACCATGATGGTATCCAGCTTTTCTTCCTTGGCCTTCTTCTCTGTTGTATCGGCATCAAAGAAAACCTGTCCAACAGCCGCACCCGGAGAGGCATTCACACCACTGGCCAGATAGCGACCTTCTTTCTTCGCGGTTGATTTCGTCGCCAGGTCAAACTGCGGATGGAGTAATGAATCAACCTGTTCGGGAGTCACGCGCAGGATTGCCTGTTCGTGTGTGATCAAGCCTTCATTAGCCATATCCACAGCAATCTTGACGGCAGACAGCGCTGTTCGTTTGCCATTACGGGTTTGCAGCATCCACAATTTGCCACGCTCGATCGTGAATTCAACATCCTGCATGTCGCGATAATGCTTTTCCAATTTGGCGCATATATCATGGAATTGTTTGGAGGCTTCCGGCATGTCCTTGGCAAGTTTGGCTATCTTTTCTGTGTTGCGAATGCCTGCGACGACATCCTCTCCTTGTGCATTCAACAGATAATCACCAAACATTTTCTTCTCACCCGTCTGCGGATCACGAGTAAAGGCGACGCCCGTCCCTGAATCCCATCCCATATTGCCGAAAACCATAGAGACAATGTTTACGGCTGTTCCCAGATCATCAGATATATTGGTTGCACGACGGTAGTCAATAGCCCGCTTTCCATTCCAGGACTTGAAAACGGCTTCTGTGGCCAACCGAAGCTGATCGTATGGTTCCTGGGGAAAATCCGACCCTTGCACTTTTTTAACGATCGCCTTAAATTTTTCAGTTAAATCCTTCAAATCAAGAGTGGTCAGATCAGTATCGTTTTTAAAACCTTTTTCACGCTTATGATCCTCCAATGCCTCTTCGAAAGCCTCATCCGGTATTCCCAGAACGACCGAACCGAACATCTGGATCAAGCGCCGGTATGAATCGTATACAAATCTTTCATTCCCGGTCAGTTTTACCATACCTTGTGCGGATAGATCATTCAAACCGATGTTCAGTACAGTATCCATCATACCCGGCATCGAGAATTTCGCCCCGGAGCGGCAGGAAACAAGCAATGGATTTTCTGCATCACCAAATTTCTTGCCAGCCCGCTCTTCAACCGTTTTCATGGCTGAAAGCACCTGATCCCACAACCCATCCGGGAACTTTCCGTCTGCTACATATGCATTGCATCCTTCTGTGGAAATGGTGAATCCCGGTGGAACTGGAATACCGATGCGGGTCATCTCAGCCAGGTTGGCGCCTTTGCCTCCCAATAATCCCAACACCTTATCCCATATTTTGCCGACATGCTTTTCAGCCTGGTCGAGCTCATCAAATAGATAGACCCATTTATTCATAACATCCTCCAAGATGTAAAATTACAAATGATCATGTTAAGTATCCTGAAATGGGGATAATCCAATCAGTGTCACTAAACAATCGATTTTACCACAGTGCAATTATCCAGACCAATTTCGTTTATTCTTTTACAAACCGTTATATATATTTGTTAAGAGATTGAAAGGTCAGATTATTACGATATCTGTGATAATGATGTGAATAAAATCTGGAGTAAAATGCGCGTATTACTAATCGATGATGATCCAGCGACTACCGACATGCTGGAGATCCTTATCCAAAATTACCCCTGTTCGGTGCTCTCAGCCAACAGTGGAGAAGATGCGTTAACACTTGCACGTGCAGAAAAGCCTGATCTGATCATACTTGATATGATGATGTTGGATATGGACGGGTTGGATACATGCAAGGCATTACGCAAGTTCACAAGTACACCGATTCTGATCCTCTCAGCTTTGTATACACCTGAAATGGTAGCCAAGGCTCTTGACGCAGGTGCGGATGACTACTTGTCAAAACCAGCACGATCCCAGGAGCTTTTTGCACATATGAAAAGCCTGACACGTCGTAATAAGACGAAATCACCTGGGTTGTTGACTGCAGGCGTGAACATCTGACCTCCCTCAATTTGCCACTTTCTTTCCCTGGCATTAAAATATACTGACCGTCAGAAGGAACCATACTCTGAACGGTCAGTTCCATTCAATTGGAGGTCACCGTTTATGGTTCGCAAGATCATGCATCTTGACCTGGATGCTTTTTTCTGCGCAGTTGAGGAACTACAAGACCCCAGCCTGAAAGGGAAACCCTTCGCTGTGGGTGGCCTGCCGGAGTCGCGTGGTGTGGTCAGTTCGTGCTCATATGCTGCCCGCCAGCATGGTATACGGTCTGCGATGCCAATGGGTAAAGCCCTTCATTTATTACCCCAATTGATCATAATATCCTCTCGGCATGCCCATTACAGTGACTATTCCGATAAGGTCATGCAGCGTATTCACCAGTTAACACCGCTGGTGGAACAAATCTCCATCGATGAGGCATTTTTGGATGTGAGCGATATGCCTGAGGATGGAGCTTTCCTGGCAAAGCAACTTCAAACCCGCATTCTCCAGGAAGTGGGGCTGCCCTGTTCACTTGGTGTTGCCAGCAACAAATTGGTTGCCAAGATCGCTTCGGATGTTGGCAAGGCCGGTCATCGCGGTGTGGAGCCGCCTTCTTCGATCACGGTGGTCCCGCCAGGAGAAGAAGCCCGTTTTCTGGCTTCATTGCCCACTCAAGCGTTATGGGGTATTGGACCCAAGTCTGCTGCACGTCTGGCAGACCTGGGCATCCGAACAATAGGCGATCTGGCCAGGCTGCCAGAAAGGGTGCTGCTGGATCATTTTGGGAAGATGGGGCCGGAGCTTCACCGGCGTGCGCTGGGAATCGATGATTCTCCTGTCAATCCCTCCGCGGGTACCGCCAAATCGATCAGTAACGAACATACTTACGATAAGGATACACGTGAGGAGGAAACCATTCTAAAGAGTCTGCGCCACCTCAGTGAACATGTGGGAGGGCGCCTGCGGCATTCCAACCTGGCCGGGACGGTTGTCCAGGTAAAACTGCGCTGGGCTGATTTCACCACCCTGACACGCCAGACCAGCCTGCCCTGCCCGACCGACCAGGATGGCGTCATCTATAAGACGGCAGCGCAATTATTCCAGAAGGTATGGCGCGAGGAAAGATATGCTGTGCGGCTGGTGGGGGTGGGTGTATCGGGATTGGTCCCTGCTCAGCGCCAGTTGAGCTTATGGGATGTTGGACTCGAAAAGGAACACAAACTGCTGAAGGCGATCGATGAATTACGCGAACGCTATGGGGAAAAGATCATCCAGCGCGCAGAAGAGATGGAACAACGAGATTGATTTAGGTGGGTAGTTAAATTTTGGTATAATCCCCCCCACGCCACCGTAGCTCAGCTGGCAGAGCAGACGTTTCGTAAACGCCAGGTCAAGGGTTCGATTCCCTTCGGTGGCTCAGTTCATTTAACGATATAATTTTTTCATGCCCCATAAGCAACCAAACACCGTTGTCATCGGTATCGCCGGGGGATCCGGTTCAGGAAAAACCACAGTCGCCAACGCGATCTTGAAAGCGGTCGGGCGGGAAAAGATCGCCTACCTGCCACATGATGCCTATTATAAGGACCTGAGTGACCTGCCCCCCATGCAGCGTAAACAGGTTAACTTTGATCATCCTGATTCACTTGACAACGACCTGCTTATTGACCATATCCATGCGCTCAAGGATCATCAACCGATCGAATTGCCGGTTTATGATTTCACCACTGACTCACGCACAGATCAAACGATCCTGATTAAACCTCATCGTGTGATCATCGTGGAAGGCATCCTGATATTTGCAGATCAGCGTTTAAGAGAGCAATTCGATGTCAGGTTATTTGTGGATACTGATGCAGACATTCGATTCATCCGGCGCCTTCAGCGCGACATCACGGAACGCGGGCGTACAACTGAAAATGTCATCAACCAGTACCTGCAAACCGTTCGACCGATGCATTTGGAATTCGTTGAACCATCCAAACGATACGCCGATGTGATCATCCCCGAAGGCGGATTGAATATGGTCGCAATGGACATGGTCATTGCACGCATAGAGTCACTGCTGCGGAACGATGCAAACGGCTAAAGAAAAAAACTCAATCGGAATGACCATCCTGCGGGTGGTCATTCTGGTTTTCGTCATTGCATTAACCGCATTGTTGCTCATCTACCGGGATGAGCTCGTGAAATTACAGGGATATGGTTATCCCGGAATTTTCCTGCTCTCGATCCTGGCCAATGCCACCATCATCATCCCCATGCCCGGTGTTATTCTCACATCTGCCATGGGCGCGATATTTAATCCCTGGTGGGTTGCCCTGGCTGCCGGAAGTGGTGCGACCATAGGTGAACTCTCTGGTTATCTTGCCGGACTGAGTGGGCGTGGGTTGATCAGCAAAAACAAGACATCTGATAAGGTGGAGTACTGGGTTAAACGGTATGGTGGGTGGGCAATCTTCCTTATGGCTTTTATACCGAATCCATTGTTCGATATGGCCGGCCTGACCGCGGGTGCCTTGAAGATGCCAGTCCAACGTTTTGTTCTCTTTTTATTTTTGGGAAAGGTGGCAAAAATGCTCATCTTCTCCCTTCTGGGTTCAACCATAATGGAGATATATCACAATTATTCTGATTAGGAGTGCTATGCCAATCAATCCGTCCGTCGACCATTACCTGGAGTTGAATATGGATGACAGCATCCGGGAACTTTCCAAATACTGCACCCAACCCAGCATTGCCGCCCAGCAACTGGGGACACACGAATGTGCACAAATGACCCGCGGCATGCTCGAAAAACGTGGATTCACAGTGGAAGTATTTCAAACTGCTGGGGCACCAATTGTATTCGCTGAACGCAAGGGTCGCTCGGATAAAACACTGCTGTTCTATAACCATTATGATGTGCAACCTCCCGAACCGCTTGAACTGTGGGAAAGCCCACCTTTTTCGCCGACCATCCGCGATGGAAAACTCTTTGCGCGCGGGGTCGTTGACGACAAAGGCCATCTGACCAGTCGCTTGTTCGCAATTGATGCGATCCTGGATGTTGATGGGGAACTGCCATGCAATGTCAAATTCGTGGTGGAAGGTGAAGAAGAGATCAGCAGTGTCAATCTCGAGCATTTCGTGAAAACCCACCAGGACCTGCTCCATGCGGATGCCTGTGTTTGGGAATATGGAGGGGTTGATTTCAATGACCGGCCGGTGCTGGGCCTCGGCCTGCGTGGAATCTGCTATGTTGAATTGCGCATAAAAACCGCCAATCAGGATGTTCACTCTGGTTTGGGCGGATCGATCTTTCCCAATGCAGCCTGGCGAATGGTGTGGGCACTGGCAACTCTAAAAGGGCCGGATGAGTCTATCCGCATTGAGGGATTCCATGATGACATACTACCCATACCGGAGCGCAGCCGGGAGCTCATGGCAAGATTACCCGACCCATCGGATGAATATCGAAATCGCTATGGTTTAAAAGGATTCATCAAGGGTTTGAGTGGTGGCGTGGATTTGCTGATCGAAGAAGTATTTACGCCCACCTGCACCATCTGTGGACTGTCATCGGGATATCAAGGGGAAGGAAGCAAGACCATCCTGCCCTGTGAAGCACGCGCGAAGTTGGATTTCCGGCTTGTCCCCAACATGCAGCCGGAGAAAATCATTCACTTACTGCGGGCGCACCTTGACCAAAACGGTTTTCAGGATATCGATATTATCGACTTGGGATCAGAAGCACCTGCGGTGACCGACCCGGATGATCCTTTTGTCAAAGTCGTGGTCGAGGCAGCACGCGAAGTATATGACCAGCCCATGCAGATCGTTCCATTGAGCGGTGGATCAGGACCAAATGCCATTTTTATGAAAACACTTCACTTGCCCATTGTGAGTGCCGGAGTCAGTTATCCTGGAGCCCAGATCCATGCACCCAATGAGAACATGCGGCTGGATCTTTACCTGAAAGGCGCCCGGCATATTGCCCGGATGCTTACCGTCTTCGGTGCTGTCTGATCCTGGTGGTGTTCAACTTCTTCATATGCCTTAAGCGATCCCAGGCATCTGAGACCCTGGTCACATCACGAGCTTTTTCCGGTAATTCCCCATAACGGACGCTCTGGTAGGCATTTGTCAACAGGGAGATATCTTCATTTCCATCAACGAACAATGGTGCCACGATCGCTTGATATTCCATGGGCGTGACAGCGGCCTGGCGTGGAAAACCTTTTCTGGATGCGAACAATTCAAACTGGTGATAAATCCAACGAATACGAGCAGCCCAGAATAAACCAACTGCCCTTCGTATATTAACCCGCCTGGAAACCTGTTCCAAAATATCTTGAACACGTTTGCTGATCAATTTACGTAATTGCAGCCATACGTTCCCACCAGTCTTTTCCCCAGTATCATATGCGCGGTTCACCCCCTCTTTACGCGGTAAACGTAATAACATCAACACAATAACCACAACAGCCAGCACGAGCAGAAAAGCGAGGAAATATGGCTGAGCCGTCTGGAGCGCCTGGGTAGCCGGATCATTAAGATCGAGTGGGGGCACGTCCTTGAAGGGATCGATCACTTCAAACTCCGGTACTGTGGCTGGAGAACGAAATTCTGAATGAAAGACCATTTCCATTAGTTTGTATAGGCTTGCCAGAACCAATGTGAGCAATGGGACAACCAGTTTTTCAACGATGAATCGTATGATCGTCAGAATACCACCGGTAACGGCGATAATAGCCAGACTAAGCCAGGTGCTGGTCAGGATAGTCAATGCAGCAGAAACAACTACCAGCACGGTGGAAATTCCACATAGCGCCAGGAACAGATCCAATGAAAAACGCAGTCTTCGACCTCCACGGTGCAAGTTGATATCAGCGATCCTTGCAAGCCCAA
>JAFGXF010000121.1 GCA_016936755.1 Anaerolineaceae bacterium
ATCTTATCGGGTAAGTGATCGATTCTGATCAATGCCATAATTGACAACCTTTATATAAGAAATATCACTTTATCGTGACAACACAAAATTAGAAGAAAATCTTTCCATATTTTAGGATCTTTTGTTTCCAGGATAATCGATGGGAAACACCAGAGCCTTCGTGTATCAGGTCCTTATTTTGCAGATACCAACGATAATTTCTGATCATGGCATCCTTATTGGAATACTTTGGTGTAAATATTAATTTATTCTGTGCTTTTTCAATTGAAACGAAGGAGTCCTTTGAGGCTGTCTCGTAAATCCAAGGATACAGAGGTGAAAGGTTCAACTTTTCCAATACTTTTAAAACCACAATAACCGGCGCGGCAGGAAATGGCACTATTCTTTTACCGAAACCCGCTTCATCCAAGACAGCCTGGTAATCATTACGCATAGTTGAGTATTTTGCAGCTCCAATATTGAAAGTATCATTTGCTAATGAAGTTTGTATTTTCATACAGGTAACAATGACATGACAGAGATCTTCAACATCCAATAACTGGTACTTGTTATTGCCCGAACCAATCATGGGGAAATTACGTCCCTCGCTTGCCCATTCATAGAATATTGAAAAAACACCCAATCGTTCGGGACCAACAAATGTTTTTGGGCGGATTATGGGAACACAGAGACCTTTGTTACGATATTCCATGCATAATTGTTCAGCCAGTACTTTTGACTCTCCATATGGCCCAACGCCACTCATCTTATCGGTCTCAAATAGAGGATGGTGGTCAGGTACCCCATATACCGCGGTGGACGAAATATGGATAACGCGATCAATGCGATTTTGAAATGCCTGATCCAGTATGTTATGGGTCCCATCCACATTGGTTGAGAAAATATCTTCCTGTGAATAGAGTGGAAGAGCAGCTGCTGTATGGATGACAATATCAACCCCCTTCATCATTTCTGATAAAACAGGCTTATTCCGGATGTCTCCCTGAAAGAAAGTGATCTGTTCTCTTTCAGGGTAGGTGAAATCAACAAGGTCGATTCCAGATATGTCTCTAATCCCGTTTGATAGAAGATAGCGAACCAAGTTGATACTTAAAAACCCGCTGATGCCTGTAATGAAGACCTTCATGGAAATTCTCCTATCTCGGAATTATTGATCTGGCAAATTAATTCTAGCAAATATAGATATTGTAATATTCAAAAATTGATCTTGACCAAATCATGTTGGGAACATTTAAAATCATATGCTTCGTTAATGATACACTTATTATGATTTCTGATTAGAAAGTATTTTACCCTACATGTCTGAGCTTTTCGCCACGGCTGATGCGCATCCCAATATCGCATTTATAAAGTATTGGGGAAATGTCAATGATCAATTAAAGATCTCTTTAAATGGTTCAATATCAATGAACCTCGACGGGTTAACCACAAGAACTTCTGTTCGTTTTGATTCATCACTGGACTCTGACAAACTGGAAATTAATGACCAACCGGCATCACCAGCTGCCAATCAAAGAGTAACTGATCATTTAGATTTGATCCGTAATATGGCAAAGTTGAATCAGGCAGCGCATGTCATCAGCCACAGCAATTTTCCGATCGGATCAGGCATCGCATCCTCAGCTTCTGCCTTCGCTGCGCTGAGCTTGGCTGGGTCAAAAGCGGCCGGTTTAGATCTGGATATTATAGAATTGTCAAGGCTTGCCCGCCGTGGATCTGGTTCTGCGTGTAGATCCATACCTGACGGCATTACTGAATGGCATGCAGGGACCACAGATGAACAATCCTTTGCAGACCAACTTGTACCATTAGATTATTGGGAACTGGTGGATTGCCTCATTATTATCAATGAAAAACACAAATCGGTGAGCTCTTCCGATGGTCACCGAATTTCAAAGACAAGCCCAATTCAGCCATTGCGTATCATGGGTTCCGCGCGCAGGTTTGAATTGTGTCATAATGCGATCCTTAATCGGGATTTTCAATCCTTTTCTGATGTGGTGGAGCATGACAGCAATCTCATGCACAGCGTGATGTGTACTTCCATGCCAAGTCTGGTGTATCTAACGAAATCCTCATTTGAGGTTATTCATGCAGTCCTGGAACTACGGAGTAAGGCAGTTGAGGCATGTTATACCATTGATGCTGGTCCCAATGTGCATGTCATCACCATAAAACATCAATTAGATACAGTGAGACAGTACTTGCAGCAGATACCCGGTATATTGCGTGTAGTTTCTGCCCCAGTTGGGAATGGCGCCAGGCTGATCAATTAATAAGATTGAATGGAAATTATTACCTGTCATTAATATAAATCAGGTATACTCCATTGCGAGGAATTATCAATGGAAATAATCTGGAATATTGTCCAATTTGCCATCATATTTAGTGTTTTATTATTCGTCCATGAAGGCGGCCATTTTATCATGTGCAGATTGGCACGTGTACCCGTTGAAGAATTTGGTTTTGGCCTACCTCCTAGGATTATCAAACTCTTTACATGGCAGGGTACGGTTTTTTCAATCAATGCATTGCCCTTCGGCGCATTTGTAAGGCCAAGGGGTGAAGTGGATAGATTAGTTGAAGGTGGGTTGGCGAATGCATCTCCCATAAAGAAATTGGGAGTGTATTTTGGAGGACCAATTTCGAATCTTTTATTAGGTTTACTCCTGTTGTTTATTCTTTTTTTTCAACTTGGAACACCTGATACAAGCAAGGTTCTCATAACTGGGATCGCACAAGGATCACCCGCAGATCTGTCAGGCCTCACAACCGGTGACCAGGTAATATCCATCAATGGTTCCAA
>JAFGXF010000122.1 GCA_016936755.1 Anaerolineaceae bacterium
AGGTAATAGATGACAGGAACCGACTTTTATGCATGCGCATCAGGTTATATTTTTGATATAATTTTTATATATAACAATATGCCACGAAAAAAACGGGGATCGTGATGATTGGTATTTAGGAAAGGAGCTCAAAGATGTATTTCAAACACCTTGCAAAGATAGTATTCAACTCATTAATACTGTTAGCTATAGCCTTACCCATTATCGGTCCACGAGATGTATCAGGAGAGATCACCAGTGGTTATATTACCAGTGGCAGCCGATATCAATTGGATGATTATTGTGTAACATTCCGGGAGTATAACCAGACCGCGAGTGTCAAGTGGTATAAACCCAATGGTTCTTTAACCAGCTCGTGTCCTCTTTCTAGTACCTGTCTTGTCTGCCAATATATATATCAGTCAGGATCTTTTCGTTATAAGGATTGCTACTTTTACATCCGAAACCAGGGTCGAGAAGTCGGGAAATATTCGGTTCAAGCTGATGGGCAGACTTATTACTTTCATATTGATCCTTACTACAGTTATATACCCCTGGTTCTTCACTAGAAGGATGGATGAGTAAGGGGCGACAAGTTATTGCGGATATTCAATAAAGCCTTGAGAATGTCATGGGTGATGATGATGCCATACAGATAAACCCCTTGGTTGGCAGTGGAAGCCCGGATTGGATAGATCCAGGCCACGGCATGCGCATGACAGATCCGAATATTTTATAAAGACTTTTCTGGATTTTCAATAGCTTATAGAAAATCAGAACGTAAGTAAAGATCACTATCGGCAGTAAAATTTTCTTGATGCGCCAGAGAATGCGTCGGTAGACTGAGATAAACTTGTAAATTGCGTTAATCATAAAGAGACCTCACTCTTTTTATAAAAGAGCTCCATTTACCAGAACATATGTTTTGCCTTCAACTGGCAAGAGTTGGACCCCGTGATTCGGCAATAGTCTTTCCGAGTTGAACGAATGACAGGGGATCAACACCTTTGGATCCACCTGATCGACGAAGTACTTCACCTGGGGTGGGTAGCCATGTCCGAAATAATTCCTGCGGAAAAAGGTCTGGTAGTCGAACCCTGTATTTCTCACAATTTTTATTAGATTCTGATAAGCCGGGTCGAACTCCCCGTGTGGCATCCCGTCCAGATGCAGGTAAACGCTGCCACTCGCTGGAAGATCGAATAACTCCAGGATATGGCGATAGCTGTTCTGCAAGAGATAACCCCCAGGATTTTCGGCGATCTGCTCACGCTTTACAACCGTGCAAATGGACATCAATTCCTTGAACCATGCTGGCTGTTTACCGGGGTCATTCGGGTATCGGGGTGAGTCCGGGATGAAGATATAGGGAGCCATCTTGAAGAATTGGTATATGATCCAGGCACAATCCGGCTCAAAAACGGGGTCGCGAGCCAGTTTTTGTGCCCAGCCCATATATTTTCGAGCATCATCCACCTCGCGTTGATAAAAATTGATCACACACAGACCTTTTTGTTGTTCAAGGGCTTTAAATATCCTTAGGTCCAAATCATTGCGATCCAGCATGCCTTTTGGGATATCACGGCTCGCTTTGATGGCCTTTGGATCGGTCGAATCGGTCATCTGGAGCAGGATCTGGTCCATGAACCCGGTGCTGTCGCACAAGAGCACATCGATGCTCTGAGCCTTAAGGAATTCCATTTGCTCGAAGGTTAGCGGAGCATCCTCGCCATGCAGGACCAGGTCCCCGGTCCAATGGATGGTTCCATCCGGTGTGGTGATCAGGAAGGCAAAGTCACAGTAACTCCTGCGGCTGGTGATGATCGGCAGGACTTTGATGGCACCAATATGGATGGGCACGTTCTCGGTGAAAGATGTGTAGGTTCTCTCCAGTGTTTGCACACCATCGCCGGTGGCTTCCAGCGCACGTTCGATCAGGATGGCGTTCTTGTGCATGTACACCGGGATCTGCGGTGCTACCATACCGATGGCTGACATATGATCGAGGTGCAGGTGTGTGATGAATACAGCTGTATTCAGGTCACTCTCCTCGGCGGGGATCAAACCGTTAAAGCCATCCAGATCATGACGGCGATAGAGCCCATCGATTGCAGGGGCTTTCTTCGCCCTGATCGCATCCTGTACCCAGGCTCTGGAACGAGGCATGATCCTGCCGTCGTGGATATCCGCTTCAGGGTCATAGACACTGCCCATTTCGAAGATTACCCGATCGTGTCCGTAGATGACACTGCAGATCACCCCGCCGATGGTGCGGGCACCGGAGTGCATGATGAATTTGGTCCTCACACCAGACCTCCTCCTATTACGCATTATCAGCAAATCATCGATGATTGTTCATATAGAACTGGCAGCCAGGCGGCTGCCAGTTCAAGATTTGTACTTCTGACACTTAATTTTCAGACACTGAAATTTTGATGTCTGTATCCCAGAAGTATCACCTGGCTGCCAGGTCAGGTTTTATTGAGTTTCAGATACAGCTGCTGCAGCCTTGGCATTGAGATCGGCCAGCAGGGCTGGGATCTCTTCCAGGGTGGCCTGCAGGATGGCTGCAAAGGTGTTGCCGACTTCGCGCCTGACAGGGGTCCAGGAGGGCCAGGCGGGCTCGGCCGCACCATCTGCCAGGAAGGAGGTGCCCACAGACCAGATCGGATTGGCTTCCAGATAGGCATCCAGGAGTGGCAGAGTGTCGCTGCGGGTTGGATAGTAGGCGCTGCCCTCGATCCACTTCGCTTGTGATTCGGGGGAGGTCAGGAATTTCAGGAACACCCAGGCGGCCATCATACGCTCGGGGCTGGTATTACCAATGGCAATATACTGCCCAAAGAGGTTGACAGCTTGGCCGCCATCCTTGCCCGGGAACGGGATCAGAGTCCATTCATCTTTGATGGCCCCTTCGGCATCGAACGCGGACACCTGATATGGCAGGCCGGCCGTTGAACTCATGGTGAACAATGCCTTGCGGGATGCAAACTCAGGGTTTGGATATGATTCGGTCTGGAACACGCAACCGCTGTCAAACAGGTCCTTCATGAAATTGGCCACATCGACTACAGGCTGGCTGGTAAAGTCATAGGCCATGCCATCCGCACTGAGCATATCTCCCTTGTTTGCGAACACGAAGGAGGCCACGTTGGAAGCGCTGGCATACAACACCAGGCCTCCGGTACCATCATTGTTGGGGTCGGCGTCGTTCTTGTTGGCTTCGGTGGCTGCACAGGACTGGGCTTTAAACTCCTCATAATTGGCGGGTGGATTGGCAAAGCCGAGTTCCTTGGCCCATTGGGAGTTATAGAAGAGAACATTGGCCGACTGGCTGATTGGGAAGGCCACCTGTGTGCCATCCGCGATCTTTCCGCCTTCGATCGCAGGCGCGTAAAGAGCGGACATATCAGAAGCTGTCAAACCGAGAACAGGATCGCTGATAAAGGGGGCCATATCGGCAACAGCACCAACTGAGTACCAGTTGGCTACTGCATTGGTGTAACCAACAGCAAGATCAGGCAGGTCGCCGGATTGAATGGCTGCGTTGAAGGCATCTTCCAGGTCGCTGTAACCACCCTGGTCAACTGCTTCAACCGTAATACCCCATTCATTGGTGGTGTTGAATTCATCCACAATGGCCAGCATGGTCTCATTTGGCAGACCAGTACCCCACACATGCCAAAAGGACACCTTTTGGCCGGTTGGGTCGATGGAAGGCTTTACTTCTTCGGCTGGCGCCTCGGTGGCTACCACGGGTTCGGTAGTTGGGGCCGGGGTTGGGGTTGCGGCTGGTTTACAGGCAGATAGCATCAAGGCGGCGGTCACGAGAACCAGGATGACAATCTTAGGGAATTGTTTAAACATGGTATCTTCTCTCCTTAAAAATGTTTTAACATTTTGTCCAAAAGCGGACGTACTTGACTCGTAATCTCTTCTGTCACCTCCTTTTCTCGGATGATTATCCTTTTAATCCACTGCGGGCAATGCTTTCTGTGAATTGTTTTTGTGTGAAGAAATACAATACTAAAACTGGCAGAACTGCGATAAAAGCCCCCGCCATCATTAAATTAAGCATCTGCCCGGCCTCATCGATGAAGCTGTAAAGACCAACAGCGATGGGACGCCATTCAGGTGTATTGGTCACCAGCATCGGCCAGGCTAATGCATTCCAGGTGCCGATGAAGGACAGGATGAGGATTACCATAACCGGTGCTTTGGTTAATGGCAACGCAACACTCCATAGAAAGCGCAGGTGCCCGGCACCATCGATCTGGGCAGCATCATAAAGTTCATCCGGGATCTGGGCGAAGAATTGTTTCAACATAAAGATCGAAAAGACGCTTCCCATGAAGGGGATGGTCAGTGCTGGCCAATTGTTGATCCATTTCAGGGGACCGATTCTGCCCAACCAGGTCACCGTTAGAAAGTTGGGGATGATCGTGACCATGGCGGGGATCATCATCGTGCTTAAAAGTATCCCAAAGATGATATCACGACCGGGAAACTTAATGCGTGCAAATGCATAAGCGGCCAGTGTGCTGAAAGCCAATTCGCCGACCAGCGTTAAAAGCGTTATGCGCACACTATTCCACATGTACAGGGAAAATTTTGCTTCTTTCCAGGCATTGATGTAATTTTCAAAATGGACTTCTGAAGGCAACAGACGAATTCCCTGAGCCTCCCCGATTGTCATCAGTGAGACCGAAATCATCCAGAAGAATGGGAACATGGCGATCAAAGCCCCGATAACCAAGATCAAATAAGTTGAGATATTGCGCAGGGTGAAATCGCTGTGCCTTTTACCATGTTGAGAACGGGCACTTTCCTCAGCCATAGAACACCTTCGAGCCTTGAATTTTGGTGTTGAGAAACGTCAAGATTAAAATGATCGCAAATAAAACAAAGGCCATTGCGGAGGCATAACCATAACGTAGTTTTTCATAGAATTCCGAGAAAATGACGACGCTGAACGTGTCAGTTGTTTGGAGTGCAGCTTCCAGGCGCATCACCCAGATGTGATTGAAGGCCTTAAAAGTTCCTATCACTGAGATGATGGTCAGGAAGTAAGTGGAAGGGGAGAGCAAGGGGAAGGTAATGTGCCGGAACACCTGCCAGCGGTTGGCGCCATCCACTTCAGCCGCTTCAGCGGTTTCCTTGGAGATATTACCAAGTCCAGCCAGATATATGACCGTGTCATACCCTACAAACGTCCAGATGGAATAGATCATAATGACCACCAGCGCCAGACTCGGCCCGTTTGCCCAAGCTGGCCAACTTTCGATCCCCAGCGAAGTGGCCAGCAATTGAAAGACGCCTTTCGGTTCCCACAGCCACTGGAGTGGCTCGATTCCCAGCAATCGCAGACCGGAGTTTACCGGCGCCTGTAAACGGTTTGAAAAAATCTGGCGAAAAACCGCTGCGCTGGCAACAGTGGGGGTTACATATGGCAGGAAGAAAAGAATACGGAAGAATGAAGAGCCGGCCAGATTTTGGAAAAGCAGAATGGCAAGGAAAAGTGATATGCCAAGCTGGAATGGGACGGTGCCCAAAGCATAGAAGAGTGTCGCACGCAGGCCAACCCACAAATCAGGGTCGCCCGCAGCCACAATGACCGGCAGTTCGCCCAGCATGATCCAACCACCAACCACGAAGACCATGGCTCCCAGCAACCTGATAATGAACAACCATGTGTTACGTTGATCTTTTGCTGACTGCCAGATCTTGTATCCGATAAAAAGAAGGACAAGACCTGAGAGGATACCGATCAGTTGAGAGAAAAACCCCGGGTCGTTACCGGTCAATACCGCTGTGTGATAATCGGACATCATTTCTGAGTAAACATAGTAGAGGATAATTCCTCCCGTGCCGGCACAAAACCATGAGATGAACAACGGTCCCTGGATTTGAAGGTTGTCTTTTACGCGGATAAGATAGGCGCCGAGTATCAATGTCAGCACACCCGCACCGATCATCCAGAGCATCAGGCTGCGCGCCTGCAGCACATCTGGCGCATTGAATGATTCGTTGAGCAATTGTATGAAAAGCAAGCGGGTCTTCTCCACCCCGGTGATCTTGTTGGCAATATCCAGAATATGGGGGAGAAGCGCTACTGTCCAACGGACGAAACTCAATGTGGCTCCAGCCAGAATAATTCCTGGGATATTCAACAAGTAGGATTGCCATGGATTGCCTGGGCGTTTACGGAAAGCTTTTCGGAACTGGATGAAAGCCAACACCAGAAGACCGATACCCAGCGCAAAGAACATCAGATAAGCCAGACCCCCGATGGCGTTGACATAATTATCCAGCCCAATGATCACATCCCTTTTTAGTCGCCATTTATGCAGGCTGACGTAAAGAGCAAACCCCACCGGGAAGATGCCAAAGATAAAGATCAGAATCACAGATGGCGCAATCATGAGATAGCCCGTCAGGTACTCGCGCCAGTTGCGTAATCGGCGTGGATTGAGCCACGCCCGTGGGTTGAATTGATCAGATGGCCGTGATTTTTTGAAAGCCATTAACCTCTCCGCTTATGGTGTCAAAATCACGTAAGTTTTTATTCTACCATTTAACATCGGCGTCCGGGGGAAAAGGAGTGGCGCCCCGTGGAAAGGAAAAACCGGCTGCCTGGGCATGACCACCGCCACCATAACGGCGGGCAATAACCGATACATCCACCTGCCGGGAAAACAGCATGACAGCGGTTGTCAGTTTACCGAGCTGCATTCGGTCTTCATAGCAATAGATGATCTCATAGCCCAGATCCCGGCCGCGTTGACCCATGTCGCCATTGCCCGGTGCATTTATCACCAAGGTCCGATGGTCTTCAAATTGGACTTCGTAACCAAGTCGCTCAATCTGTTTGTTTATTTCACTCAGATGGATTTCCCGCAAGCGACGGCCTTCAACAATGATAGATTCCATGGTCTCTGGATCCCCGTCCAAAAGGGGAACCCACAGTGCATCATTGTCTGCACGGGTGTCGCGAACATGAAGGCCTTCGGTGAAAGCCCCGGTATCTGTCTCAGCCCAGCGCCAGATATCCCGGTCACCGATAAGAATGACTGCCCGGGGGATCGGACGCTTGGGAAAGAAATACCTCCAGGTTAACACACAGGCAGCTTCTGAGAGGTCTCGAATTCCCGGCCAACAGGATGCAATATCCTTCAATTCGGACAGGGCACTTTTGTGGTGATCGATCCAGGTAAACTCCCGCCCATCCGCCATCTTTTGCATATCCTGAATGGGGAATGAGAAGTCCAAAACATAAATCCGATCAGCTTTCGAAATCATATCCCATGGGATCGATTGTCCATCATAATCTGATTCGATCAATTGCAACTCATGCCCGAGGGCGTAGCGTGCAATGGCACCACTTGCGCGGCCATCCGCGTCATTATGGTGAAAACAGATGGCAGTGGTCATGGTTGAAAAAGGGCGGGGATGGCAAATCCATCAACTGTATCGGCCGGAGTGAAGCCAAGCAGTCTTGCGATGGTGGGCGCATAATCCACCACTTTTAAGGGTGGAATTACCATATTGGAGAGTGGCACACCATACCCGGCAGCGATGAAGATCGTATGCATTTCAGGCAGGTTGCTGTCATAACCGTGTTGGCCGTAGAAGTCTGTAGGCGAGAAGACAAAATCATTCCCACGCCAACCATCCAGATGATAACCCGGGTTGGCCTGGGCGAATACATCCCCGGAGTTTGGATGATCCAAACCCAAGCTTGCCAGTTCGCTGCGCGGCAGGACGCGTTGGAAAACTGCCAGGCCTGTCTCGGGATCGGTCAGATTGGTTAAGAGACCGACGATTTGCGCCTGGATGGCTGAATATTCATTGGCTGGTACAGTCCCTCCGCCAATCTCACGACCCTCCAGATTTATATAGACATGTACAGCACCACCTGAAGCGATGGCGAAGGCTTTGGTCTGGCCCAAAACCATATAATTCTGGTTGTCAAGGGTTAACAACCCGGCCTCTTCCAGAATGGTGTTCACAAAGACGTTCGAGTGGATGGGTGCCATGCCATGATCTCCGACCAGCAGGACGGTGGTGTCATCCAGATCAATCGCATCCATCATGATGGAGAGGGAGGAATCGGCGATTTCTGCACTGTGATTGTAATAACCTTCATAAATTGCTGCACTATCCTCTGAATAAGATAATTGTCGCGGGTCGGTCATCAAAAATTGATGTCCGGCGGCGTCAAAAGGATCCTGCCAGGTATACATCAAGTCGGGATGATAGGTTTTATAGACCCAGGCGGCCACTTCGGCCATAAAAACGGATTGTCGCTCCAGCAGGTACAGGAAGTCCTCCTCGGTGATCCAACCATATTCCAGTGCATATGAATCGCCACCAGCAGGGAAGGTGCCAAATTTCTCGTTCAACGCCTTGAGTAATTCCGCAGGTGAGGCGGTGTTATGTTCGACTCCGGTATGATACAGGGTGACCCTTTCAGGAGTGATCTCCTGGATAAGGAACTCGGCACCCGCGAAAGCGCGTTTGAGCAGGATTAGCGACCCCCATTCGGATTCCTTAAGCACTTCAGCGGGTTTCAAGCCTGACCGTTCTGTGTTGAGGATGACCGTGTCATGGTTTGCCATATTGTCATCTGTGGAGTCCAGAACATACAGGTGGACCGTGCCTACATCCTGGATCGAAAAGCTACCGGTCAGGGGCGGGCTGAATGATTGGGGGATGTCACTCCAACCTTCAGCATCCGAGAGGCTGACTTCCAGCTGTTTTGAGTAGGCATCCTCGATCCCGTAACCGATTGTATAGTCAGCCATCTGACCGGCCAGGGCTGGCGCCCCGCCGACGAAGAAGACGGAGGCAGTGGTCAGACCGGCATTCGAGGCGGTAACCCAGACTGGCTCCGCATCATCCATGGGTTCGTCGTAACCCCGCCTGTACCAATAGAAATCATCACCGGTTACATGGTAACTGTTTGAAGTTATCCCTGTATGGGTTGGATATGAACCGGAAGAGATGCTGTTTTGTGCGGCTGCTGTGAGGGAGGGGTCAATGGTCTGGACGTATTCTGCGCGGACACCCCTGTTCGCCAGGGATGCAAATGCCGGCAAAAGCCCTTGATCCATGAGGGCGTAGACGATATCCGCACGTGTTCCGTCCCAAGAGATCAATACGACAGGGTGTTTTTCAGGCTCAATCGACGCGGTTTCTGAGATTGATTTAGTGGGAACAACTGCTGTGGAGGCAGGCATTTTTCCTTGACAGGCCTGAACACACATCAACCCAATCGAAAGGGTGGATATAATGAATGTGCTCTTTTTCATCCTGCCTCCTGTGGGGAATACGAACTATAAACCAATTAAGGGATTAATTCAAGCGATCAGTCAATGCTGGTAATAAAGACTTCTTTATCCAGCAACAAGCTTATCGCGTATAGATGCAGATTGTACGAAAAAGCTTGGTTTCCATTTGAATTAGTGGTTTGTGCATCGTCTTAAATAGTGACACCTGGATTTGTGTTATGCTCGCTACACCATTGTAGATTAATAACGTTTGATTTATAGGATCTTCAAATAATGGAAGTGTCCGAAAGACCAAATAAAATGGAGGATTTTCAATAATGCCCACATTAATCAACGTGCCAAAAATCATTGAGGCAATAAGCGCAGTGCCTGAAAGGATCGAGGAGTTCGTAGGGCGGGCAAGCACGGGAACCGACCACATCAGTGTGGCACGAATCACCTCACCCAGGGGATGGCAGAAGCCCGGGCAGCGCCCTCAATTCGAAGAGATCGCGGTTGTTCTCAGCGGTTGTTTGAAAGTGGAACATGAGAATGGCGTGCTTGAGGTGAAAGCGGGCCAGGCGGTTGTTGAAAAACCAGGGGAATGGGTGCGACATGGTTCACCCTATGATGAAGGTGTGGATTATATTGCCATATGTCTTCCGGCATTTTCGCCTCAGAATGTGAATCGGGATTCTCCAAAAGATACCTGATTCAACATTTGGTCGGGAAAGGACCAGTTACCCGTATGTTTTCAGGTGGGCGGTTGCAGTGTGCGTTTTGTTAGCCATGCTGGTAATTTTCACGATAAACATCAACGTCAGTATATTCGTTTTCAGATACGTGATTAAGTAATAAGTAACCGATGCGGAATACCCACCCGTGATAAACGGGTTGGATCATGTCTCCTTGCCACGAAATTCAGACGTATTCGTATATAAAACCAAACGTATAAAGATTCCGTGCACAGTTCAATGAGTCGAAACGATGTGATGATATAGATGCCAGCCAGGTTGGAGCCCAGCCTGCGCTGGCCAATCAAAGAATGATGAGGTTATAATGAATAAATTAATCAGATACCTGCTTATCGTTCTCTCAATTATCGGCGTATTGGTTTTGGGCTTCAAGAAGAACATCAACCTGGAAAAAATGAATGTCCATGAGACAGACCATTTCACCGTCTATTACGAAGTTATAGGACAGGAAGCCATTCGGGATGTTGATGAAACGCTTGAAAAGAACTGCCTGATCGCTCAGGAGATGTTCAGTTGCGAGAAGATAATGGGGCGAACAGGTTTAGCCGGTATATCGCTTCTTGTGTAACTCCCCCAGAGTTATGGGGTGTTTGTGAAATGTGAACCATCTTTGAAAATTCCCCAACCCGCAATCGTGAAGCTGTTTGGAGAGACCGGCTCTGTGTCGCGTATTAATAATTCAAGTACAATTTGACAATGACGATCGCAGTGATTGGTGCGGGTGCATCGGGTATGGCAGCGGCTCTCCAGGCAGCCTGGCATGGTGCTGCTGTGACGTTGTTCGAGCGCAATGCATCCGTCGGGCGGAAGTTGCTTGTTACCGGTAGTGGGCGTTGTAACATTACCAATGCCGCAGTTGACCCGGTCAAATATGCCTGTGCAGACCAAGCCTGGATGGAAACACTGATCAGCCGCTTTGGGGTTGTCGACCTGGTAGATATGTTGTCTTCGATCGGCATCCCGGTCTATAAAACACCAGACGGCTGGTATTATCCCTTATCCAATTCGGCGCAATCAGTTGTGGAAGCCTTTGCATGTGCGCTGGACCTGGAAGGTGTGACGATTATCACCCAGGCCCAAGTTAACGCGATCCGGGTCAGTGGGACAGGGATTGCTATCCACTTTTCTCTTAACGGCAAAATACAGGAACGCGAGTTCGAGCGGGTGATCGTATCTGCTGGTGGTACAGCCTACCCATCCCTTGGTTCGCGCGGCGACTTGTTCCCGATTTTGGAAGGCTTGGGACACACCGTCCTGCCGAACCGTCCCGCGCTGGCACCCCTATTGGTGGAGCTGGGCGATTTGCGACTACTGCAGGGAGTACGCCTGGATGTCGGCGCGACGTTGTGGAATGGAAAAAAGCCGTTAGCCTCTACTCAAGGAAACCTCATCTTTACTGAATGGGGCTTGAACGGCCCGGCTGTAATGGACCTCAGTCACCTGGTTTCTCGATATGATGCGCCTGATCTGAAATTATCCCTCAACCTGCTGGCTTGCTTTCAAGATGAATTTGATCGACTCCTGGCAGACAAACGCAAGACGAACATACCTTTACGGGTATTCCTGGATGCCTTCTTCCCACCCAAGGTCGCAGCCAACTTGCTTGGGAATAGGAGTCTTGAGGAAGGAACACCGTTATGCCAGGTGGAGGATCGTTCACTTAATACCCTGATCGATTACTTGCGGGATATCCGTTTGCCTGTGAAGGGGGTGAGGGGATTCGAATACTGCCAGGTGTCCGCCGGCGGGGTACCTGTGGGTGAAGTGGAGCCGGGCACAATGGAATCACGAATTGTGAAAGGGCTGTACCTGACTGGTGAAACGCTGGATGTGGTCGGACCATGTGGCGGCTTCAATCTGCAATATGCATTTAGCAGTGGCGCTTTGGCAGGAAAGGCAGTCTCTATTTAGAATGGGAATAGACAAGGCAGGATTCAATGCAAAGAGGTAGTGGTATGGGTCTTCACGGAGGTATGCGACGGATCATTGATTCCACAGATGAAAAACCCAAGATTACTCGAACGCTGTTGAAGCGGGTGTTGTATTATGCCAGGCCTTATCGCTGGCTGATGGTCGGTATGCTGGTGTTGATCCTGGCCAGTACCGGGTTGGGCCTGTTGTCACCCTTGATCATGCGAGATTTGATCGATCATGCCATCCCTGCTGGTGATATCAATCGATTGATTCTGCTGGCACTTGCCATGCTGGCCATCCCGACACTGAATGGTGGCATACACGTCATACAGAGGCGCGTGAATTCACGGGTCGGCGAAGGGGTCATTTGTGACTTGCGCTTGGCGCTGTATGCCGGATTGCAGCGTATGTCGCTGCGTTTCTTCACCAACACCAAGGTGGGTGAGCTGATGAGCCGTCTGAATAATGATGTGGTCGGTGCACAAAATGCCATCAGCAGCACCATCGTCGGCATCATCACAAATTTCATCCAGGCTGCGGCAGTACTGGCTGTCATGTTGACACTCGAATGGCGCCTGACCATGATCAGCGTGATCATCATGCCTCTTTTTATCCTGGCCGCACGTGCATTGGGCTATCGACTGCGTGAGATCGCCCGGAATCAAATGGAAGCCAACGCACAGATGAATGCCATGATGAGCGAAACGTTGAACATCGGCGGGGCACTGCTGGTCAAGCTTTTTGGCCGACAGCAGGTGGAAGTCGACCGTTTTGGAAAACGCGCCGAGCAAGTACGTGACTTGGGGGTGAAACGGGCTTTTACCGGATCGGTCTTCATGATGATCATCGGCCTGATCAGTGCTGTGGGTTCTGCGCTGGTTTACGGGTTGGGTGGTTATTTTGTCATCCAGGGCGCTTTCACCATCGGTACGATCGTCGCCTTCGGTGCCTACCTGGGCAGTCTGTATGGAGCGCTGCAAAGCCTTTCCAATGCGCCGGTCGAATTCGCCACTTCGATGGTCAGTTTTGAGCGTGTGTTCGAGGTAATCGATCTGCCGGTGGAGATCGAGGAAAAATCGGATGCGGCTGTCCTCAAGGATGTGCGTGGGGAGATCTGCTTTGAAGACGTTAGTTTTTACTATGAAGATGGGGATGAGAACCTGCTCAGTGATGTACACCGCTATGGCAGTGTAGACAATATCACCGCAGTACTGTCGGGAACCAAAAGGGGTTCGGGTGATGAGACTGACCAGCATAGCCAGGCACGCAGTATCGCTCTGGATGGGATCAGCTTCCAGGCTGACCCTGGCCAATTGGTGGCGCTGGTGGGACCCAGCGGAGCTGGTAAGACCACCATGACCTACCTGATACCCCGCCTGTACGATCCGTCTTCCGGAACCATCCGAATTGATGGGTATGACCTGCGGGAGGTGACTCTTGAATCGCTATCCAATCAGATTGGGATGGTTACACAGGAAACTTACCTGTTCCACGATACCATCCGGATCAACCTGCAGTATGCCCGCCTGGATGCAACCCAGCCCGAGCTTGAAGCGGCCTGCAGGATCGCCAACATCCATGGGTTCATTGCAGACCTGCCGGATGGTTACGACACAATTGTTGGCGAACGGGGTTATCGACTAAGCGGTGGGGAGAAGCAGCGTATCGCCCTGGCACGCGTGATCCTGAAGGACCCGCGCATTCTGGTGTTGGATGAGGCTACGAGCAGCCTGGACAGCGAATCGGAGGCCCTTATCCAGGAAGCCCTTGAAAAAGTGATGGCCGATCGTACCAGTATCGTCATTGCCCACCGCCTCTCCACCATCCTGGCTGCCGACCTGATCCTGGTCATCGACCGTGGACGGATCGTCGAGCGTGGGACGCATGACAGCCTGGTGAAACTGGGTGGGTTGTATACAATTCTTTACAACACGCAATTTAATAAAGCCAATGGGCAGGCCGGTATTTGAAGCATTAATCGGAGCTCGTAAACGTAATGAGGTTGAGATTCCTGGCAGGCATTTTACTGGAATGTTGGGTGAACGAACCCGGATGGATGTTGTTACTTCGACTGAAGCCAGAACATGCGCTCGTGGCGGATTCAGCTTATATTGGTAAGGAAATTACGTGATTATGAATATAGTGGATATCATCCATCGAAATCCGCGACCAGATCCCTGGGTTGACAACGTCTCTTGACAAATAGAAGATCGTCTATATAATATCAAATAGATAAGCGTAAATATGATCGAAAAAGATCCAGTTCAATTCGCCAAAGCCATGGCTGATGATACTCGCCAGAAGATCATGAAAATGATCTGTTGCAAGCGTTTATCGGTCAATGAAATCGTCGATCAATTGTATGTCAGCCAACCAACAGTATCTCATCACCTGGCCATTTTACGAGATGCCGGGCTGGTTTCAGTCCAGGAGGAAGGAAAACAGTCCTATTACACACTCAATCAGGAGCGATTTGCCATTTGTTGTGGCTCACTGGTACTCAACTTTGCGCCGGAAACTGAAACCGCCAGGAAAGTGAAGATTATGAGAATCGATACCGGATTTGAATAAATCAATAGGGCGCATCTTTTTTTTAATCAAACACATAGATAACCATCTATATAAGGAATGACAATCAACGTGAAAACCAAAAATCCCACACACCGTGCAGTCCAGGAGCATTATGGCAAATATGCCCGTGAAGCCGGTTCCTGTTGCGCAAATTCAGCCTGCTGCCAGGAACATCAAAACACACTGTATCCTTCGGAGGTTATCGAAGGGATTCCGGATGATGTTGCCAGCTTCAGCGCTGGCAGTGGTGATCCCGTCAGCCCGGCTAAATTGAAACCCGGTGAGACCGCACTGGACCTCGGCTCGGGGGGTGGCTTGGATTGTTTCATTGCCGCCCGACAGGTTGGGGGCCTGGGTCGGGTCATAGGTGTCGACATGACCCCCGAGATGCTCGAACGTTCCAGGGTAAAAGCAACGGAGTTGAACCTGAATAATGTTGAATTCCGTGAAGGCTTGTTGGAAGCCCTGCCGGTTGAGGCAAACAGCATTGACGTGATCATCTCGAACTGTGTCATCAACCTTTCACCGGATAAACCGGAGGTGTTCAAAGAGATGTTCCGGTCATTGAAACCCGGCGGGCGAATCGCTGTCTCAGACCCGGTCTCCAATCAGCCATTGCCGTCGTACACAGCACCCAAGCGAGAAGACTGGTGCGGCTGTACCGCGGGTGCATTATCCAGGCAGGTTTATGCCAGTGAGTTGGAGAAAGCCGGATTCGAGGACATTCACATAGAAGTGGATACTGAGACTATCGGCAGGATGATGGACAGCGGACAGACCCAGGCGCCTGAGTCGATATTGCGCGAGCAGTTACTGGATGATTTGAAACACATCAATAATCTCGACCGGCTGTTGGTTGTTCCTCATCTGATCACTGCCATTAAACCGAATCCTATGTAGTGAGATGTGTCTCACGGATGATCATGCGCCCTCAAAATCGGGGGCGCTTTAAGTTGACAAAAACAACAGGAGAGTGAATAATCGTTTGAGAGGTCTAAATGTCCAGGCAGGCCACACTCGATCGTGTCAGGTTCATGAACAAACACCTGACGAACAAGGTTCTCATCCACATTGCCGGCAGGAAATTCGGTCATTTTGCCATCCTGAGCCACACCGGGCGCAGGACCGGTAAGATTTATCAGACCCCGATCATCGCAGAACCAATTGAAGGTGGTTTCGTCATCGCACTGACCTACGGCAAGAAGGTGGATTGGTTGGCCAACGTGTTGGCCATGGGTAGCTGTGACCTGTATTGGAAGGAAAAGGCTTATCACCTGGTGGATCCGGTGTTCATCGATCGCGAGGCAGGCCTGGAAGCATTTCCATCACTTTTGACACGTATGCTGAAGAGGGCGGAAATCGAACATTTCCTAAGGCTATCCATTAAATAATCATATCAATTATTGACAAGGTCCCCATAGAATCCCATTTGGGACAGACATCGGTATCGTGTTTCTCGTTTCGCCCCCAGGAGCTATGGAAAGATCATCGATGATAAATAGATCATCTTGATTTTCTGGCATCTGATAGAATAGAAAGCAAATGCAATAATATTTTGTGCGGGTTTCATTCTCTGGAGGGTTGTTAAGGAGGAGGGTTTCCATGAGGAATAGAATTCATGGTGCTGCACTTATCGGGGTGATGGTCTTATCTTTGTTGTCCTGTGTCGTGTCTATTCCACGGAAATACACGCCGACTCCAGCTGAGCTCAAGGATCTTTCAACGTTTGGCTATAAGCCCACCCAGACAATAATCAAGACCCCTGCGATTACCTTCACCCCCTCTGAGACAGCCACCTTGGCCCCAACGGCCACACCGCGATACCGGGCGGAGGATGCCTCTGCCTACAAGCTGGCCGCTTTTACTGCTGACCAGATGGACGAATTCATCCAGCAGTATGAAGCCAGCACGCTCAAATATATGAATGAATTTAAATATGCCGCTGGTGAAGATCTC
>JAFGXF010000123.1 GCA_016936755.1 Anaerolineaceae bacterium
AGTCCCGCCGCTTTAATTCGCCTGGCCAGCAATAAATCATCGATGATCGATGAAGCCACGCCGTCGTGGCCGCCGACCATCTGATAGGCCTCGCGCCGGAAAAGCATCATTTGACCGACCGCACTGGAAAGCGCCGGCAATCGCAACCGGTACGCGAGCGCCAGCGGGACGAAGCAATAAAGCGCCCAGGAAAAAAAGGGAACCAGGAGTCGTTCCCCCCAGCTGTGCACATCCTGGCGGGGGAAACCGGTCAGCAGGTCAGCTTGTTCACCGGTCAAAGCGGTTACGATGCTGCGGAGCGTTTGTGGTTGATGGACTGTATCGGCATCCGTGAAGAGCAGCAGGTCACCCTTTGCCTGCCGGGCCAGCTGCGCACAAGCCCAGTTCTTGCCCAATCGATTCTCAGGAAGCGGGCGTCCAACCGAAACCTTCAGTTTTGGATGTTCGCGGGCAATTTGCTGGATGATCGAAAGCGTGGCATCGTTGGATTGATCGTCATAAACAAGTATTTCAAAAGATGGGTAATCCTGTGCCAGCAGCGATCGGATACAGCTTGCGATGTTCTGTTCTTCATTGCGCGCCGGGACAAGGATGCTCACCATGGGAAGAACCAGGGGCGTGGCATGCTTTCTGGCACGATGCAGAAACCGGATGTTGCTCAGGATCACCACAAGAAGGATGGCCTGGAAAACGATCAGGTGAAGGATCAGGTCATGGGTGAAATATCCAGCCATGTTTACGCTTTGCCCCGGAGGAAATGCCCTGCCAGCCAGGGACGCAGGCGCGGCGCGTGGCTCAAGTCAAACCGGTGGGTCCAGATCAGGATGAGTGTTTGGCTCACCAACACCCACAGCAATAGGGGGTCCGGCATCCAGAGCAGCAGGCATGACAGGATGCCTGCCAGCGCAAGCATGACCGCCCAGCCAGGCGAGCTGAAGAGTGCGATGCCGATCGCCACGGATATCACCCCGGCCAGCGAAGCCTTCCAGATGGTCAATCCAATCCATACCCCCAAAGCGGTGGCGAGACCTTTGCCGCCCCTGAAGCCCAGGAAAGGAGAAAAGACATGCCCCAGGATGGGTGCGATGGCAATGAAGTACATGGGCGGGCCTCGCATGCCCAGGTTGTGATAGGCCAAACCAACCGGGATGGCTGCTTTACTGATATCCAGGATTAAAACCAACAAGGCCGCCATTTTATTACCCGCCCTGAACACATTGGCAGACCCCGGGTTGCCATCTCCAAAGTGACGCACGTCGAGACCCATCAGGATTTTTCCCAGCCATATGGAAAATGGCAGTGAACCGCATAGAAATGCGATGAGTATGAAAATCACCTGGAGCATGAGTTGTTGATTCTGATTCATACTTTTATGGAAATACCACTCAGCTTGTCTGCGGACTCAATAATCCAATAATGACCATTGCCCATCTGCGCATAGCGGGACCTGTTGCGGTGGCGCTGTTCACCCGGTGGATGTATTTACCCGGGCTGATCCCTGATTACGCTGCAATATTTTAACCGCTATTATGAGAATGAAGGAGGGTTTTTGGCAAATCAACCAACGCAATTAAGCAGCATTCAAATCATGCATCCGCGTGGACGCAAGATGGGGCGTCCTTTGTTGTTATCCGATAATATCGTCGGTTTATCCAAATGCTTGAAGGTTGAAAAGTGGAGGTTGTGTGGTTAACCCTTGAATATTTTATGCCAGATGCTATAATTATATTACGAATAAGGTGAAATATGTCTATAATACCGATCCATATTTCTCTTATTGTTCCAGGTTCGTTATCGGATTTTGGATCAACCTTGTCGCGAAACCAGGTCATGGTTGCTGCGCACGAGACCTTTGGTGACAATATAGTGAAACCAAAACACCTGGAGATCATCATCCGAAGGATGCAGCGAAAGTGGTGAGCAACCGATGTCCGGGCGGATGACACTCAAATCATCAGCAGGTGAGCTTTTGAGATAAATATCGGCAATGGCTTGTTTAACACACATATACGACAGAGGTAGATAAAATGAACACAATTCATGGTAATCAAAAGGATTTGTCACCCGAACAACGTGAAGGACTGTTCAGGGTATTGAAAACCCGGTTTGAGAAGAACATGGAGCGCCACAAAGGCCTCAAATGGGCTGAAGTACAGGCAAGGCTGGAAGCGAGCCCTGAAAAACTGTGGTCACTCAATGAAATGGAAAGAACCGGCGGGGAACCGGACGTGGTGGATCATGATAACAAGACCGGTGAAATCGTATTTTATGATTGTTCAGCAGAAAGTCCCAAAGACCGCAGGAATATTTGTTACGACCGTGAAGCGTTGGAGGCAAGGCAAAAATTCAAACCAAAAGATAGCGCCATGGATATGGCGGCCGCCATGGGTATCGAGCTTTTGACCGAAGAGCAATATCGAGAGCTGCAGAAGCTGGGAAATTTCGATACGAAAACGTCAAGCTGGCTGAAAACCCCTTCTGAAATCAGAAAACTCGGTGGAGCCATCTTTGCCGATCGCCGCTACGACCATGTCTTCGTATATCACAACGGTGCAGACTCATACTATGGGGTCAGGGGGTTCCGCGGCTCGCTGAGGGTTTAGACTTGGCGTAAATAGCATGTGAACGGATCACATACCGGTAATGCCGCTTCAGCCGGGAGCGCTTGATTGATCTCATCCTCTCCGTGGTTCTTACGTGGCTCTGATGATTCAACTGTATAATTTGATGCGCGATGTTGTATATTAGAATCACAGCGCCTGCTGGTTCCAGGCTTTCCCTTCGATCGGCTTCAAAACGCGCCTGGTAACAGCATGGGATCATGGAGGAATAAACTATGCCTTTTAATGAAAAAGCACGATTGGATCCCTCGCAGGTTCAGGACCGGCGTGGGATGCGCACAGGCACCAAGGTTGCGGTGGGGGGCGGTGGGCTCAGCCTTTTGGTGGTATTGTTTGCGCTGCTGATGGGTGTGAATCCCGGCGATCTGCTGAACACAGCGGATAGCACGTCATTGACATATGACCCTTACATCGGTGAGATCAGCGACCTGGCAGCCGAATGCCAGACCGGAGCCGACGCCAACACCCGCCAGGATTGCGCCATCGTGGGCTATGTCAACAGCATTCAGGCATATTGGTCTGATGTATTTGCTGACCAGGGCATCCAGTACATCCCGGCCCAGACGGTGCTGTTCTCAGGTGCTACCGATGCGGCCTGCGGTTATGCCTACGGCGCCATGGGTCCCTTCTACTGCACGATAGACCAGAAGGTCTACCTGGACCTGTCTTTCTTCGATTCAATGCAGGCTCGTTTTGGCACAGGCGGGGGCGAGTTCGCCCGGGCCTATGTTGTATCGCATGAATACGGCCATCATATCCAGGACCTTCTGGGCATATTGGAAACAACCACCGGTTATGAAAGCCAGGGGCCGCAGAGCATGTCGGTTTACACCGAACTCCAGGCAGACTGCCTGGCCGGTGTCTGGATCTCCCATGCCGTCGAAACCGGTTACCTTTCCCAGGTGACCGACCAGGAGATCACCCAGGCCCTGGAAGCTGCAGCAGCCGTGGGCGATGACCGCATCCAAAGACAGACCCAGGGCTATGTTGTGCCCGAGACCTGGACCCATGGGTCATCGGAGCAGCGATACTACGCGTTGTTGGATGGCATCCAGACCGGAGACCCCAACACCTGCGAAACCCCCGGATGGAGCGAGTAGCCGGCGAAGCGGCGTTATTCCCTTACGGTACGTTGGGCGCTGATGCCCAAACCGATTCTGCCGTCGGCTTCGATTGGGCAAGTCAGGGCCAATCGGGATTCCTCTTCTTCCCACTGCATTTGGTTGGATCTATTGGCTTGATTTCTTTTCTCCTGTCAGCTCCAAAAACGAACCAGGGCGACCTGGATCGTCCTGGTTTTTGAGCTCAAAATATCCGCAGGGGTGGAACGCTCTGAAGCCCCAGGCCCCGGGTAAAGGGGCGCATCGAAGGGAGCCCGGCGGGCACACCACACCCGAAACGGAGCCTTGCTATTCCATATCCGGCTTCCAAACTTCCCACACCTTGCCGACCAGGTCGGGGCCGGGCTTGAGCGTGGGTTTGCCGGGTTCCCAGCCGGCGGGCATGGCTTCCTTGCCGCCCGTCGCGCGCACATGCTGGAAAGCCTGGATCTGGCGGATCGACTCGGCGATCTTGCGTCCGACCGGCGGAGTCATGATTTCGATCGCCTGGATGATGCCATCCGGGTCGATCAGGAACCGGCCGCGCATCTCGACGCCCTGTTCCTCATCCCAGACCCCGTAGGCACGGCCCACATTGCCGGATTGGTCCGAAGCCATGTGGAAGGGCACCCCGCCTTTGACCATCTTGCTTAATTCGTGTTCATTCCACATCTTGTGGACGAAGTGGCTGTCCACAGATATCGAGATCACGTCTACACCTAATTTTTGCAGCTGGGGATATTTGTCAGCGACCGCCGACACTTCTGTCGCTCAGACAAAGGTGAAATCGCCGGGGTAGAAGCACACCAGCATCCATTTGCCGGCGAAATCTGAAAGTGATACAGGTTTGAATGCCCCCTTGTAAAACGAAGGCGCCGTAAAATCGGGGGCTTTACCTCCAACACGAGCGGTCATAACAGTCTCCTTTTGTTCGGGGCTTGGGGGGGGTGGGGAACCGGCGGGGGAGGGCGACCCTGCCA
>JAFGXF010000124.1 GCA_016936755.1 Anaerolineaceae bacterium
AAATGGCGATCGTGGTTGCTTCTATGCGCAAATTACTTCACCTATGTTTCGGTGTCTTGAAAAACCAGGTGCCCTTTGACCCGACTTATGGTGATCAATTCAATTTTGCTACTTGACTTTCAAGACGGTATCTACGTTTTAAGCTTGACGTGCCTTCCGAATAACCGTATCATACCAGCCAGGAGTACCCCCATGGAAATAGGTATGACTCGCAAAGTGAATATCGACCAGGAAATGCAGCAATCCTATTTGGATTACGCCATGAGCGTGATCGTGGCGCGCGCGCTGCCGGATGCACGGGACGGTCTGAAGCCGGTTCAGCGGCGCATCCTGTATGCCATGTATGACATGGGCCTGCGTGCCGAATCGTCATTCAAGAAATCAGCCCGCATCGTTGGAGAGGTCCTTGGTAAATATCACCCGCACGGTGATATGGCTGTGTATGAAGCCATGGCACGCATGGCGCAGCCTTTTTCCATGCGCACACCACTTGTGGATGGGCAGGGTAATTTTGGTTCAGTGGATGGGGACGCCCCGGCAGCCATGCGTTACACTGAGGCCCGCCTGGCTCCACCGGCATTTGAAATCCTCTCACAACTTGAGAAAAACACGGTCGATTTTACGAATAACTTTGACGGCACCCTGAAAGAACCGGTTGTCCTGCCGGCAGCCATACCCAACCTCCTGGTCAATGGCGCAACGGGCATCGCGGTGGGCATGGCCACCAATATTCCACCCCATAACCTGGGCGAGGTGGTGGATGCGTTGGTGCTGATGCTCAGCAAGTGGGAAAAACTGGATGACCTGTCGATCGGTGATCTGATGCAGCATATCCAGGGACCGGATTTCCCGACAGGTGGTGTGATCCTTCTGGATCCAGACACCGAGGGGCTGTCAGCGGCATATGGCACGGGTCGCGGGCGGGTCATCATCCGCGCCAGGACCCACCTCGAAGAGATGGGGCGCGGCCGCACCGGTATCATCATCACCGAGCTGCCATATATGGCCAACAAGTCGACGTTGATTGAACGTATCGCTGAACTGGTGAGGGCCGGGACGTTGGAAGGGATTGCCGATTTGCGTGATGAATCAGACCGGCAGGGTATGCGCATCGTGATCGAGCTTTCAAAAACAGGTGAAACGGATAAGATCCTGGCCGATTTGTATAAGCACACCCTGATGCAAAGCACATTTGGGATTAACCTGCTGGCGCTGGTTAACGGCGAGCCGCACCTGTTGACATTAAAACAGGCCCTGCGGGTCTACCTGGATCACCGGATGGAAGTGATCAAACGTCGCAGCGAATATGATCTCGAAAAGGCCCGCCTGCGCGCACATGTGTTGGAAGGTTTACGAATCGCCCTGCAGCACCTGGATGAGATCATCGCACTGATCAAGTCTGCAGCGGATGTCGACACTGCCAGGATTAAATTAATGAAACGTTACAAATTAAGTGAAATCCAGGCCACCGCCATCCTGGATATGCAACTGCGCCGCCTGGCAGCACTTGAACGCAAGAAGATCGAGCAGGAATACCGGAATTTGATGCTGCAGATCAAGGAACTGGAAAACCTGCTGCGCTCAGCGCGTAAGATGCGTCAGACAGTGACAGATGAATTATTGACGGTCAAAGAAAAATTCGGAGACCGGCGCAGGACACAAATTGTGAATTTAAAATCGGGCGGAAATGTAATGAATATGGTAATTGCCGGCACTGATATCTCTGATCAACCGGCCTGGATCACTTTGAATACCGAAGGGGTGATCAGCCGCCGTGAAGGTGAAAGCGCACCACGTTTAAGTGGGCGTCAAGCGCCAATACAGGTTGTGCGATGCACCACCCGCCATACGCTCTACCTGGTTACCCCTGCCGGTCGGGCTGTGGCGATACCCGCACAGGCAGTTCCGCTGGAGGAACGCGGCGGCGTGCCAGCAGCCCAGTTATCGCCATTGATCAATCAGGAGGGCCTTTCAGTTCTGTTTGCTTACCCAACCAGGGACAAGCTGAAAACCGGATACCTGCTGACCGTCACCCGTCATGGTATGGTAAAAAAGACGGCTGTCTCTGATCTGCCCGGTCCTTCAGCGCAACCATTCACACTGGTACGGGTGAATGATGGCGACCGCCTTGACTTTATCCGCTTCACCAGCGGTGCTGATCAGATCATGTTGATATCAGAACGGGGGATGGCCATCCGTTTCAGTGAGGAGGAGGTACGCCCCATGGGATTGGTGGCTGGCGGGGTGGCCGGGATGAAGCTGATGCAGGAAGATTCGCTGATCGGTGTTGAAATTTTACCGGCGCGAGGTGAATTGATGCTGGTCACGCGCTCAGGGAATGCCAAGCGGGTTGACCTGGCTGAGTTTCCAATCCAGGGTCGTTATGGTCAGGGAGTGATTGCCTGGAAGCTGGAAGGGGAGGAACGGCTGGCGGGAACATCGTGCGGGAAAAAGAATACCACACTCACCCTGCATTTCATCCGTTTGGCAGCCAGGCAGATCCGACTGGATAGCGCTGTACAACGCAGCCGTGCGGGTGGAGGCAAGTCTTTATTCGAACTGAAACCCGGTGATGGGATTGTGGCGGTCATGCAACCGTTTGAGCCACCAGCATCGGCGCAAGGTCAGGTTACACTTTCTTAAGTGCAGAGAAGTGGTAGATGATTCGATCTTCCTGAATTCCGAGTGTATCGCTTCCGTTAAAAACGTTGCTTCCGCTGATGGCATTCCAGGTCAGGCTGCGTGTGTTGCCACTGCCACCTATTCCGGTAAGTGTATAGGTGGCATTGGGCATGATGCTGTTGAAGAGCTGGTTGTACCAGGTTCGCAAAGCCTCGGTACCCTGTATGGTGCGGGCAGCAGTGATATGCGCCGCATTCGGGTTGTACAGTGCCAGGATCTGGTCGACTTTATTTGTGTTCAGTGCATTGATATAGTAATTGATAATGGTGAGCGGGGGGGCACCCCAGGCGTATTTCGAGATGATGTTCCACAGACTTGGGGTGGATGCACGGCATTCATCCCATGAAAAGAAATTGGCACCCGTCAATCCCAGATTCTTGGCAGTGTCGAGAAAACGCTGGATGTCATAATCGTTGGGCTGCCAGTCGCCAGTGGAATATGTCGGGCCGGTCGGGATGATCGGGCGGTAGGGAGTGATGGCTTTAAACTCGTTGACGCAGCGGGTGAGTTGTGTGACCGGATTATGTGCCAGTTCCCAGTAAACCTGGGGCATGTTGTAGTCACACTTATTCAAAAACTCGGTCCACGGCATCGCCATGTGAAGGGTTGGGAAGCGGTAACTGGATAATGCAATGGGCAGGTTGGGTAATGCTGCACGCAGTGCATTCATAAAGCGTGTGGCGGCGGTTGCTTTTCCGGGTTCCTTGTATTCGTGTTCGGCATCGATGATATAACCATCCAGACCCAGCCGCTGGATCTGCTGGATGGCGATATTTGCCTCACCGATGGGGTCGTATCCATAAACATAATGCCAGCCCCATACCAGAATACCTCTTATCCGCAGGGCTTCACGTACCGGCGAGATCAGATCCACTTTGGCAATACGGTCGTAGTTGTATTGGTAAGGTCCGTCGGCGATCTTGATCGGCACGTGGGTGAACGACGCGGAGGTTGCGGCATTGGCAATCGCAGTTGCGTTGCCTGCCTCACACGATTTGATCTTCCAGATCCAGGATCCTTTTCCGGTTAATGCCATGCTGATCCTCAGGCAGGCGGGTTGCCCACCAGACCCAATTCAGGTGCAATTTTGCGAAGCGCCAGGATCACTTCATCGACGTGTGGCCATAACTCAACACCAAACTCCGCAGCCCCTTTTTCCATTTCCTCACGGTTCGCGCCTGCTGCGAACGCCTTGTCTTTCCATTTCTTCCTGACGGATGATGCGCTCAGATCCATCAGTGACCGGGATGGCCGGACGAGCGCGACCGCTGTGATCAATCCGGTTAACTCGTCACAGGCAAACAGTGCTTTTTCCATCATGGTTTCACGTGGGATGCCTGTATGATCGCCATGGGACTGGATGGCCCGGATGATCACCTCGGGCACACCGCGTTCACGCAGCAGGGGTTCACCCGCGACCGGATGCCGTTCGGCATCCGGGTGGATTTCCCAGTCAAAATCATGCAGCAGGCCGGTGATGCCCCAAAGTTCGACATCTTCCCCCAGCTTTTCAGCATAATGACGCATGGCGGCTTCGACGGCCAACATATGCTTGACCAGGTTGGGGTTCTTGACGAATTCGTTGACGATGGCGAGTGCCTGATTGCGATCCATGATGCCTCCGGGTATTCTACAACCAGAGGGTACAAGAAGCGTACCAGAGATAACCACATATCCATGGGGTTTGTCTAAAGACCCATGGATCGATTTTGCAGAATAACGAAATCATTCAAACCGGAAAATCGGTTCAGGGTCACCCAACACCGGCAGCGGGTGGCTGATGTTCACTTCCCATATTGCGATCAGGATAGCCGGCAGTTCACGCAGGTTCCAATACAAACGCGACATCTTTCGGTAATAGCGGTTGTCGGCCACCACGCCGGTCGATTGCACGCCAAGCTGGTTGCAGGTATACAACGCTCGCGGCATATGAAAAGCCTGGGTGACGAGGATGGCTTTATCAACACCAAAGATGGCTTTGGCACGGTAACAGGTATCATAGGTACGGCGGCCTGCATAATCCAGCACGATATCTTCCATCGGAACGCCCAGAGACAGGGCATATTCCCGCATGGCTCCCGGCTCGTTATAGTCGATGAAGCGGTTATCACCACTCATCAGCAATTTTTCAACCTTGCCATTGAAGTACAGATCGGCAGCGGTCTCGATTCGATCTTTCAGAACAGGCGTCGGAGTGCCATTGCGCCATAAACCGGCCCCGAAGACGATGGCGACACGCTGCTGGGGAACAAGTTCGGGCATGTGAATGCGTGAACGTGCATACCCGTCGACATACAGACGGCCTGCAATCAATATCAGGATGCAGGTCGCCAGGGTGATCAACAGGATTCTGATCAGGATGGCCATGATTCGTTTACCCATTGGCGAATTGTAACATGAGGCCCGGCATGCCTATTGCCGGGCTGAAAGCCCGGCTTGTTCTTCCCCGATGGGGCGCAGGGCGATGCCAACCGGATTGATTGGTCTTAATGCGAATAGAAGGAGTATCTCGCTCCCGTCTCGAAGGGGACCTGTCGGGGCTCAGCCAGGCAGTTGATCCCGATTCTCCCTGGTCCCTTAGAAAAAATGGGTGTGGCCTGCAGCGTTCGTGAGAGCGCTCTCCATTTTTCCCGAATTTGTTGTATATTGGCTGGATTGGTTATATAATCGATTTAATTAAAGGATATGCCAAATTAATCGGACGTCTATTAGATATATCCAATGCACAAGGAGGTGTATCAACCAGACAGACGAGAAAAGAAAATTTATCGCAAGATCAACAAAAACCAATTATTCAGGAGAAAAAGAGATGTACAAAAGAATCATGCCAGTTCTGGTTGTCATCATGATTGCTGCCTTCGCACTGAGCGCTTGCCAACCAACGACGGAAAAAGTTACCGGCGGGACCGTGACCATCTGGCAGGCCTGGAAAGAAGCCGAGATCGCCAGCTTGAATGAAGTCATCGCCGCCTTCCAGGCTGCCAACCCTAATGTCACCTTCGACGTTCTGTACGTTCCGCATGATGATCTGCGCGGAAAGTTCGAAACCGCTGCTGCCACCGGTGGTGGTCCGAGCGTCCTGATCGGTTCCGCAGACTGGGGCCCCGCTCTGTTTGATGCAGAACTCCTGGCGGATGTTTCCGGGATGGCCAGCGCTGATTTCCTGGCCACCATCAACCCGGCTGCCCTGGGCGCCACCCAATACAAGGGTGCCCTGATCGGCCTGCCCCAGACCATTAAAGGTGTGGTCTTGTTTCGCAACAAGTCAATCATTGCCGTACCGGCCACCGATGTGGATGATTTCATCGCGAAGGCCACCGCAGCCACCTCTGGTGATGTGATGGGCGCTGACTTTGAATATGGCCTGTTCTTCGCGGCTGCCTCCCTGCACGCTGTGGGTGGTGCATTAATGACTGCCGAAGGCGATCCTGCATTCAATGATGCCAAGGGTGTCGAATGGATGGAAAACCTGAAGAAGATCCAGGCTGCCGGCATTCCGATGGAGAACAACAACGATAACGATGTCAACTCCTTCAAAGCCGGCAAGGTTGGCTGGATCATTGACGGTACCTGGAACATCACTGCCCTGGCGGAAGCCATCGGCGCTGATAACCTGGCCATCGATCCATGGCCGGCTGGTCTCTCCGGATATGCACAGACCGAGAACATCTACCTGTCAGCCAATACCACCGGTGACGATCTGACCGCTTCCTGGGCTTTCCTGGAGTACTTCCTGTCCGCTGAAGCTCAAAGCATCCTGGCTGGCGCCGGTCATATCCCCGCCACCCTGGGCGTCGAGGTGTCTGATCCTCTGCTGCAGCAAGCCTCTGCTGGTATGGCTACCGGTACTGCCTTCCCGGTCATCCCTGAAATGGGCGCCTACTGGGATCCGGTCAACAA
>JAFGXF010000021.1 GCA_016936755.1 Anaerolineaceae bacterium
CGGGCAGGGCAACGTGGTCAACGGCAGCAGCGTGGGGATCTCCGCCGGCTGGTGTTCACATAATACGATCAAAGGTAATTTCGTGGGGACGAATCCGGGTGGGACGGCTGCGGCGGGGTCAATCACTTCGGCATCGGCATTGGCAACGACGCCACATACACCCAGATCGGCGGGCTGACGCCCGGCGAGCACAACATCATCAGCGGCAACGATATCGGCATCGATATCGCTGATCACACTGCCCAGTGGAACCGGATCATCGGTAATTACATCGGCACAGATATCAGCGGCAACAACGCTATCCCAAATTTATTTAATGGGGTGGTGATTGAAGTGGGCGCGCGCAACAACACAGTCGGGGGAGTCACCCCGGCTGAGCGCAATGTGATCAGCGGTAATGCCGGCACGGGCCTGGTTTTGACGGATGCACCTTCTTTCCAGAACACGGTCATCGGCAATTACATCGGGGTCAACGCTGCCGGCAGCACTGCCCTGCCCAACAAGGCCGGCATCTCGATCTTCACAACCGCCTTCAACCGCATTGGCGGCTCACAGCCCGGCGAGGGCAACCTGATCAGCGGCAACCTCGAGAAGGGCATCGAGATCGCCTCACTGGGGCGCAGCGACACCATCGTGATCGGCAACCGGATCGGACTGGATGCCAGCGGCGCGCCAACGCTCGGCAACACCTTTAGCGGCATCAACATCCAGTTCGGGAAGCATATCTTCATCGGCGGGCTGGGACCGGGCGAGGGCAACCACCTGGCCGGCAATGGGGTGGGTGTCTCTATCTGCAAAAGCGGGTCGGTCAACAACTGGGTGGCCGGTAACCTGATCAGCGACAACGCCTGGATGGGCGTACAGATCCAGGATCACGCTTCGCGCACGGTCGTCGTTCGCAACACCATTAAGTCCTCCCACCCCGGGGTGTGGATCAGCCAGGGCACCCGCAACAGTTTGCGGGCCAATGCGATCTATGACAACGCCGACCCCGGTATCCAGTTACTGGACGGCGGCAACCAGGAGCTGGCCGCACCGGTCATCACGAGCCTGACCCCGGCCGGGATATCGGGCACGGCCTGTGCCAATTGCCTGGTCGAGGTGTTCTCGGATTTCGGCAGCCAGGGCCGGCGCTATGAAGGCGTGACCGAGTCTGACACCGCCGGCAATTTTTCATTGAATGTCTACATCTTCGGCACGAACGTGACCGCCACCGCCACCGACGCCCTGGGCAACACCTCGTCGTTCTCGGACCCGGTGGCCAGCAGTTGGAGCTGGTTTGTGAACAACCTGCCGTTGATCTGCAGGTGAGTTCCGCGCAGGAGCTGGTAAGCGTCACGCTGCACCCGAGGAGCTTGTCCTTTTATTCCATCTCTATCTCTATACGCCAGTCCTTCAACCAGGCCAGGCGCATGGCATCGTCCTTCCTCGTCACCTGGTTGATGCCACCCCACAGCAGGCTAGCCCTCGAGCGATTGAATCAACCCTTGTTGAGATTTTCCGGGCTATCAGGCCTTGAAGATCCGTTACGGTAGATACAAGCTCCGACCCGAATCGATAAATTGATTGAAGTCAAACATGGCTTCCCACCAGTTACGCATTTGCTTTCCGTTGAACACAATACCATTGTTGTATCCGGGTGCATTTTGCATGAACCATTTGTAAAAGCCGGTATCGGAGCAGCCCCACTGTGTGCAGTTGGCGTTAACATATACCGTTTGACTGTCATTCGGGTTCCAGCTCTCGCAATTGTTGTCTGCAAAAGCGGTTGAGGTATACATATACTCCATGGTTGTGTTTGGCGGAGAATGCGTGTTGCCACAGGAAGCCCGGTAGCCTGGCAAACTTGCGCGACTGCCATAGACCGAAAAATCGTCCCAGAACAGGCTGCCGATCACATTGCTGTTGTTTGGTGGGTATCCACGGTTTTCGGCGTAAAAGATCACGTTTTCCAGCTGGTGCATCCGGTTATGGATGGTGTTTCCGATGGCATATGCCCCTCCCGGCTGGTAGGTAAAGTTATACATCACGTACGAATTCGTGCACCTGGGCAGCCGATATTGGGCCGGAATCGCTTCATCATGAGGCCAGGCATTGCTGATATCGCCATACTTGCTCGACATTTTTGACTCGTCAGGGACGATTACAGATGCATGGTATCCGTAGATCCATACTTCTTTGACCCCGTACCCATCCACGTAATTGCAAATATTGATGTCGCTCAGGATCTGGTTGTAATTTGGCCGGTATTGATTATTCGCGAGAGGATATCCCCGCGGCATTGGAACAAAATATTCTATTTTATTGTACGTGTAATAATCAAGGTAAATGGGAGCGTTAAGATCTTTATAACCGTGATAGCGGGTGGCGTCGCTGATCAGTTCCTGGCCTGCACTAACCATATCCTGGGTCGCCTGCTGCATATTGGAAATAAGTCTGCCTGACCATCCGGTTTCCACCGGGTCCAGGAAAAGAGGGTTTGCCGGGTCCGGTGGATAATATGCCATGACCAGGACGGGAACCCGGTTGATAATGGGAAGATCCTTTCGAATCAATGGCAAATAGACCCTTAAATCGTCCTCGGGAGTGCCAACCAGGTGAATGGTAATAACCGTTGCATCGGTATATTGCTCATCAATGAATGCCCGGACCCAGACCTCAAGATCACCGGGGACAAAATTCGCATGTGCCGGCGAACCGGTGGATATTTCGTATTCATGGGTCGATAATTGCTCCTGGTCCCGTAAGTTTTCCCATACCAGAATATCATTTTGGAAAAAGCCCCAGAGATATCCGGTAGCGTTTTCCATAGGCAGGACCCGGAATAGATAAGCGCCGTTGTAATCCAGGGATTGTCCATTGACTGGGTAGTCGAAAACCGGTCCTGTTGCGGCTTGTACGCCTGGTGTAAACAGGAAAGTAAAAAAGCAAATTACGAGCAGTGTTTGATGCAAGCGATGGATGGTACTATGCGGCATTGTTTGATTCCCTCTTGATTTAATTTCTCTTAACCAAGGTTAAGTAATATCCATTTCCAATTTGCAGGCTGTCTTTTCAGTCGCCTATTTCTATTAAAATCCCACCTGGAAACAGTCTTGCTTCGTATCGATCCAAACCTGGTGATGGCTTTAACAGAACATTGTGAAGTATAGCATTGCTTATTCCCCTTCGGTAAACATTTACACAAATGATTTCTCATAACCGATTATTCTGAAACGTTTTATCGGAATCGGTTCGACGGGTGGATTGGCGCGCCTGGGGGATGAATTCCATGATGGTTTTCAAACTCACCGCAAACTCGGTCCGGTGTTTTTCAAGCCGCTGCCACTCGTTCAGGGCGTATTCGTCATAGAAAGGTTCGGCTTCCATCGACACTCCTCCACGTTAACAACAGAAGAATCAAAACATCAGGGTGTGTTCTCAAGCGAACATGTAAAAACCCCTGGTAAATCGATGGTCGTTTCACTCCATCCGGAATTCACCCGGAACCAGTCATCCACGGCCTGAAATCCATTGGTAACTTGTCCAATCCAAACTGCCAGTCAGCATGTCTTTCCATAATAGTATACATGAAAAGACTTTGTGGGTATGAGCGCTGTTTGATGGTGAATTCCGGTTTGCCTGCCTGGCGTTATATAATATACGGTGAAGAATAGACTGTTGTATGATTAAAACGCTTGGACGCATGTTGTCTATACTTCTGTTATCCCTGACGGGGTGCATCAATCCGGCTCCGGCAAGTCTGCCTGCAACCACATCACAAACGATATACGGTTCAGCCCATACACCAACACCTTTTCAGCCTGCTGAAGCGATCCCCGGCAGCATGACCGGTGAATCACCGGTTGTGGCTGGTACAGCGGAGGCGGTTCAAGCAAAGAAAGTGGAGGATCTCTTGAAAATTCGCATCGTTTACAACAACATCGCTGATGACCCGCGCCTGGTGACGGATTGGGGTTTTGGAGCAACCATCGAATACCATGACCAGATCATCTTGTTCGACACCGGGACGGACGGGCGGATATTGCTGCAGAACATGGCCGTCATGGGTATCGATCCGGCCAGCGTCCAGGCTGTCGTCCTGTCGCATATTCACAACGACCATACCGGCGGACTTTCAGACTTCCTGGCGGTTTCATCACAACCACCGGTTTACCTGCTCAGTGCGTTTGGGGCAAATTTCATCAACGAGGTGCGCCGGTCAACCGCGGTGATCGAAACAACCCCCGGGCAGGTGATCGGGGATGGCATTCTGACCACCGGTGCGGTCAGCGGCAATCCCAGCGAACAGGCGCTGATCCTACGCACACCGCGCGGGATGGTGATCGTGACCGGCTGCGCCCATCCCGGAATCGTGCAGATGGTCGGGCGGGCTGTGACCTTGACCGGCGATCCGGTCCATCTGGTCCTGGGCGGCTTTCACCTGGGCTCTGCCGGTCCCGATAGAATAACGATGATCCTGAACGAATTCAGGCGGCTGGGAGTTGAAAAAGTCGCCCCCTCCCATTGCACGGGTGAAGAAGCCATCCGCTTGTTCGCTGACGCCTACGGCGAGGACTTCCTGCCGACCGGCGTGGGCAGCATCATCACGATCGGTGCTGAATAGGCGGTCAATCCGGGTGCTGATACAAAAGCATGAACGAATGGTGATGGACCTTGAGAATTAGTTAGCCACAACAGTACATGTTGATTCGATCGTAAGTTTTCTTAACCTCTCTATATAAGGCTCCGCCCATTCTGGAAACCCGACCGCCCTTAATTCTGTCCGTCCGCTTGATATTCTTCTGATCACGATTCTGCCTGTAATGATGCTCGTCGGACGCGGCCTGGCAGGGATGTAACAACCATATAATATGAAAGAAGCCTGGATGCGCAATGGTTTGATCACCAGATCATTCCCAATCCAATCAGATGCAATGATGATCGAATCGATCGATTCAATCTCCCTGGCGACTGTCCATTTTCGATCCATGGTTGTTATTCGTTATCCAGTGTATTGGATGTAGGCACTCCACACATTATCAGCAGACATTTCGTCGTCACCCTTATTTTACCTATCGGTCGCGCATTTTACACTGATCCGGTGCCATACATTGTACAATCCAATCCTTATTATCGTATAATTTATGAAAAGGAATTGTATATGTCAAAGTTTTCGAATCTGCATAAAAACATCAAAAAAGCGATTATTTACGGTGCAATTATCGGGGTGCTCGCAATCGTAACTTTAACAGTCTATCTGATACTTAAGGCTGAGGAACGATCCCGATCATTTACATTTAATGCTGACCCTTTGGCCGCTGCCCATTATGACGTCATCTTCCGGTATGGAGAACTTACCCAGAAAGATTATGACAGCCTGGCGATCGATTTTTCAGGGCTGGAAAACCTGACCTTCGACGAGACCGGAAATCCTTCACCGCGACAGGAGAATTCCAGCATCTCAAAAAAATATGGGAACCTCCAGATCGAGTTCATCTATCCAAAGGGATCCATATATAAATTCGATGGATCGCCCGTTTCCATCAGCGATCAATATATCGGTGAGAATAAGGTGTATTCCTTGACAATCGGTGATGATGAATCACACACCCAGATCCTGAATTCGTACCAGGAACTCCTGGTCTACCTGCAGCCATACCTGTATTCAGATGGCCCTGAGATTTCCACGTTCAGCATGGTCACAGACGCATATGGATCTGATGAAGCATCCATTCGGTTGTCATCGGGCGGCATGGGTTTTACCCAGTATGGCTTCCCGTTTGCCTGTGAGATCGAATTTTCATACCAGGGTGTTCCAGCGGATGGTACTGAAACCGACCTGTTATCTTTCGATCTTCAGGAAACCTGCCCACCCAACCAGGCCGCTTTTTTCCCCGGACTTCTGGACAGCATCGGCTTCATGGATAAGATCGACTATTTCATCACAACAGAAGGGAATCCAAACGCGTTCCCCATCATCATCGATCCGCATGACGCTTTTGTCATATTTCCAGGTAATATCATCGGAACCGATGAGACCAATTCTTACCTGTTCATCATCGATTCTGCCACCAGAATTCATCTCACCGCGCATAATAACTACATCCACCTGAGCACGGATTGGACCACATTCAACGCTCTTCCGACTGGACGGTTCTCCTTCCCACATGCGACCCTCGAAATGATGAGGCTGCCCGGCGAATTGTTATATGGGAAACAAGACAGGATAATTGATTCTTCCTCCGTCCTAAAGATCGTCGATGGGAGAAAGTTCCGATTAACGATCAATTCCACAACGAACGATCCGAATGATAATCCGATCATCCTGCCATTCTATGCAAAAGGACTCTTCGAAGAGATCATCCTGAATGATAAAAGACTCATTAAAATAAGCGAGGATGAGTAGTCCTGGATCAGACGGCCAGCCATTCTCTGATCGAACAAAAACCCTTTTTGTAAAAACAAAACGCTCTGAAATTGGGAGCGTTTTGTTATTGATTGTTCATATTCATTTTTTTCAGCAAATTCCATTATTTACATTGTATGGCGCGCATGAGCGGCATGGCAGCAAAATGGAGTTCAAAGACGGCCCCGGCAGGTTACCCGACCGCTCAATTCATGCTCGTTCCCCGCTCGATCAACTCGAGGAACACATCCACCACCTGTGGGTCGAACAGCACACCGGACTTATCCTTCAGGTAGGTGCGTGCTTTGCGGTCGCTCCAGGCTTTGCGATAAGGCCGATCGGATGTAAGTGCATCCCACACATCCACCACCGCGAAAATACGCGCAGCGAAGGGGATCGTCTCGCCCTTCAACCCTTGCGGATAGCCGGAACCGTCCCAGCGCTCGTGGTGTGAATGTGGAATCGCCAGGGCTGATTTCAGATACGGTATGTTCTCCAGCATGCGCACAGCCTGCTGGGGGTGCTGGTGGATCACCTGCCACTCTGCCTTCGTTAATTTGCCAGGTTTCAACAGGATGGCATCCGGAACAGCCATCTTGCCGATATCGTGCAAGAGCGCGCCACGCCGTTTCTGTTCCAGCTCAAGCCGTGAGACGCCCAACTTTCTTGCAATGTCAAGCGTCATCTCGACCGCACGCTGGCTGTGACCTTCGGTCTCACGATCCCGCAGTTCGAGTGCCTGACTCCAGCCTGAAAGGGTCAGGTCATACGTCCTGCGCAGGTTGGCGAGGATCTTCTCCCAGTTATCCTTGTAGACCCACATGGCAAGCCCGACTGCCATGACCATCACGCTCACCACCACCAGCTGGGTGTTCAAATCGAATTCGGGAATGGATAGGCGCCCGGTGTGCTCCAGGTAGTAGACCAACTCAATGGAAGCCAATGACGTCAGTGTGGTGATGATGATGACCTCCCTGGAAAACAGGAAGGAGGTGAAGATGATGAGTACCGGGTAAGCCAGCAGGCCAGAGTCCCGCATGCCGATCCCCTCAATCAAGCTGAGCGTGATAAGACCCAGCACCAATACGGAAATGAAAGCAGCCACCGGATTGTAATACCCGTGGTTACTGAGCGGGATGCATATTAAGCAGACAGCGGCCAACACGAACAAAGCGATGCCGATGTATGTATCCTCCCTGATATTTTGAAAACCAATGACCAGGCTGGTGCCGATCGTGACCAGCAGGGTTATGTAAAGGAACCGGGATTTCTGGGTCTCTTCTATATTGTCATAAACGGGAACTCTGTACCACGCGACCAATCGGGATATCATGGCGGTTACCGCTCCTTCCTGTCCACCTGGGACACAATCGCGGGGTCACCCGATGCGTACATCTGGTACAGGATGACCTGCAGGTTGAGTCACTGATTGAATTGTAAACGAATTCAGCGGAAAGTGTGCTTACATGTGCACAATTTCCGCTGATTGATATGGATACCCCGAAAATGGGTGTGTGCTGCTGTTCAGTTCAATCCTGGCGTTTGTTCTTCGTCTGGTTAATTTTGAATGCCAGGCCGTCTGCACTGCGCTCCACGTGGATATGTGTGCCGTCGGGAAACTCACCAGACAGGATCTTCAGTGCCAGCGGGTCCTGCAGTTCGCGCTGGATGGCACGTTTCAGCGGACGTGCGCCGAAATCGGGATCATACCCGATCTCAGTCAGATAATCGCATGCAGATTGAGACACTTCCAACTGATACCCCTTTTCAGCCAACAGGTCGATGACCCGGCGAAGCTGGATGCCGACAATGGCGGTTAAATGTTCCTTCTTCAGCGGGTGGAAGATGACGATCTCATCCAGGCGGTTGAGGAATTCAGGCCGGAAATGCAATTGCAGGACGCGCGTGATCTCTTCCCTCGAGGCCGTTTTTCCACCTTCCCACAACTGGTTCCCCAGGTTGGAGGTCATGATGACGACCGTGTTGCGGAAGTCCACCGTGCGACCCTGGCCGTCGGTCAGGCGCCCGTCATCCAGCAGCTGCAGCAGCACATTGAACACTTCTGTGTGCGCCTTTTCGATCTCGTCGAAGAGGATGACACTGTACGGTCTGCGGCGGACCGCTTCAGTCAACTGGCCGCCTTCATCATAGCCCACATAGCCGGGCGGTGCGCCGATCAGACGTGATACGGTGTGTTTTTCCTGGTATTCACTCATGTCAATGCGGATCATGGTCCGCTCATCGTCAAAGAGGAATCCTGCCAGACTGCGCGCCAGCTCGGTCTTGCCCACTCCGGTTGGCCCCATGAAGATGAACGAGCCGATCGGACGATTGGGGTCCTGCAAGCCAGCCCGGGAACGTCGAACAGCATTCGAAACGACATTCACCGCCTCGTCCTGACCAACCACGCGCATATGCAGCGCTTCTTCCATGCGCAGCAGCTTGGCCGTCTCCCCTTCCAACAAGCGTGAAATCGGAATGCCTGTCCAGCGGGCAACCACGGCTGCGATCTCTTCCGGGTCAACTTCCTCTTTCAACAACGCCCCTTCATCTTGTAAATCCTTCAGCTGTTTTTCAGCCTCGACCAGCTTCTCTTCGAGCCCACGCAAGGTCTCATAACGCAGGCGGGCGGCCTTCTCCAGCTCGGATTGTCTTTCGGCACGCTCGATCTCGGTGCGTGTCGCCTCGATCGCCTCCTTGGTCGAACGCAATTCAGTAATGGCCTGTTTTTCATTCTGCCAGCGGGCAGTGATCTGGGTAGAGCGTGCTTTCAGTTCAGCCAGCTCACCGATCAGCTTATCCAGGCGTTCTTTGGAGGATTTATCCTTTTCCTTTTTCAGTGCTTCACGCTCGATCTCCAGCTGCATGATCTGGCGGTCCACATCATCCAGTTCCTGGGGCTTGGAATCGATTTCGGTGCGCAACCGGGCAGCAGCTTCATCGATCAGGTCAATGGCCTTGTCAGGCAGCTGCCGATCAGAGATGTAGCGGTGGCTGAGTGTGGCAGCCGCGATCACAGCCGGATCGGTGATCCTCACACCGTGATGGATCTCGTAGCGCTCTTTGAGACCACGCAGAATCGAGATGGTATCTTCCACATCCGGCTCGAGAACCATGACCGGTTGAAAACGCCGCTCAAGCGCGGGGTCCTTCTCGATGTATTTTGTATACTCGTTCAATGTCGTGGCACCGATCATATGCAACTCGCCACGCGCCAGCATGGGTTTAAGCATGTTGCCGGCATCCATCGCACCCTCGGCTTTGCCCGCCCCGACAACCGTATGCATCTCATCCACGAACAGGATGATCTCTCCGGCCGAGTCGATGATCTCTTTCAACACTGCCTTGAGGCGTTCCTCGAACTCCCCCCGGAATTTGGCCCCGGCGATCAAGGCGCTGATATCGAGCTGCACCAGGCGCTTATTCTTCAGGCCTTCAGGCACATCACCGTTGACGATGCGCTGTGCCAGCCCTTCTGCGATGGCTGTCTTGCCCACGCCGGGCTCACCGATCAAGGCCGGGTTGTTCTTGGTACGGCGCGAGAGTATCTGAACAATGCGGCGGATTTCCTCGTCACGGCCGATGACCGGGTCAAGTTTACCCTGGCGGGCCAATGCAGTCAGGTCACGGCCGTATTTTTCCAATGATTGATAAGTCCCCTCTGGATTTTCGCTGCTGACGCGCTGTGTTCCACGAATGTCTTTCAGTGCATGCAGGATGGCATCCTTGGTCAGGCCATGCTGCGCCAGGCGTTTCCCCTCAATCGAATCAACCAATCCCAGCAGGATGTGCTCCACTGAGACAAAATCATCCTGCATGCCTTTGGCATAACGCTCGGCCGCAGTCAGCACATCCGCTGTGGTCTGTGTCAGACCGACATCCTGATTGGCCCCCTGGATCTTGGGGTGCCGCTCGAGATCGGCCTTCAATTCTTCGAGCAGCCCATGCGGGCTGCCGGCCACGCGTGTGACGACGGCCGGCACGACGCCCTGGTCCTGGCGCAGAAGAGCCATTAACAGGTGTGCCGGCTCAATGGCCTGATGGCTCAGGCCGCGTGCCAGTTCCTGGGCACTGAAGATAGCTTCTTGTGATTTCTGAGTGAATTTTTCGAGGTTCATGGGCTTGCTCCACAAATAATAATATCGGTATCATAACCATAATCGTTCCCTGTCTGAAATTTGTTGGTAAAAGGTAAGAATTGAGTATGAGGGGGTGTGGGGGTCTAATCGTAACGACTCAAATCATCACAGTAAGGGGTAGTATAATACTATAACAAAAATATCCTATTTTTATTTAGGGTAAATATTATATATATAAAATAGGAGATGGAGGTTAGATTGTAAGTGTCAGAAAAAATCACACCATCCGATAAGTTAATAGCTTGCTGGGGGAAAATCAAGACTATCGATGAAATCAATCAAGAATACCACCCAGCCATATACCATCTGATCGATGCAGGAAATGTCGCAAAGATACTTTTATCAGAACCCAGATCAAAAAGATGGCGTAACTCAATAGACAATCTCTTGGAAAATAATGAAAGAAGGATGGATTGGGTGCCATTTAGCGTGGCTCTGCACGACCTGGGTAAATTGTCTGACAGTTTTCAACAACAATCAAATCAAAAAGAAAGACTAAAACAAATAGGGCTTCATTTTTCAGGAATAAGAATCAGACATGAGATTATCGGTCAGTACTCAATAGCATATGAACAAAAATGGTCTGAAGATGAAAATATCTTAAAAACAATAATCAGAGATGTAACAGCAAGTCATCATGGTGTTTTCTATTCAACAGGGAGAATGATAAAGACAAAAGCTGAATTGAGTAACGAAAACGATGAGTGGAAAATGATCAGAAAAGAAGCGTTTGGAATAATCAAAAGTATTTTTATAGATCATCCAAGCCAAGAGATAAAATTGAATGTCAATAACCTTTCGGCAGCAATCATGATGATTTCAGGTTTCACTACACTATGCGACTGGATAGCCTCTAATAAAAACCATTTTCCTCCCAATCAAACAGAGATCAATTCTTATCGTGAAATATCCATCGAGCTTGCTGAAAGAGCAGTAAAAGAAGATGGTTTTGGTGGAAACACTTTCAGCATAACCGGATCAAAATTCAATCAACTATTCAGGAATATCAATAAAAGACCGTTACAACAAGCCATTGATGACATTCCACAAAATATTTTAAAGACACCATTCCTGTCAATTATTGAAGCGCCCACCGGGGAAGGCAAAACAGAGGCAGCATTAGCTCTGGCTCATCGAATAGCCCAATATCAGAATCATGATGAAATTTATTATGCCCTGCCAACAATGGCGACAAGCAACCAAATGTATGGAAGATTAATAACACATCTCACAGATAACTTAAATCTTCCACATGAAATACAACTTATTCATGGTCAAGCTTATCTAATAAAAGATGAAATTGATTCTGATTTTTATAAAGATATAGAAACAGAAACCGATAAAACAGAATGGTTTAGCAGTTTAAAAAGAGCAATACTTGCACCCTTTGGCGTTGGCACAATTGACCAGGCAGAGCTGGGAGCTCTGAAAGTAAAACATAACTCATTAAGACTGGCCGGTCTTGCAGGAAAAACCCTTATTATAGACGAAGTTCATGCTTACGATGTTTATATGACAACAATCATCGCGAGACTTCTGGAATGGCTTTCAGCTCTCAGCACTTCGGTTATTCTATTATCAGCGACACTTCCAATCAGACAGAGAAATGAACTTATAAAAGCCTACAGTGGAAAAGCATATGAAAATGATAATGGAAATGAGTATCCGAGAATATGGATCGCTTCTGAAGGAAATGATACTTACACCGACACACCAATAGCTTACCAACCTGGAAGAAATTATCAGATCAAATGGATAAACATCGAAAATAATGATGCTTATCTGGTCGCTGATTGGTTAATACACGAAGTTGAAGAAGGAGGTTGTGTATGTTGGATCAGTAATACTGTAAAAATGGCGCAGGAAATCTACCGTGAATTACTGAGACGAAAACCATCAGATATTGAGAGTACTTTACTACATGGAAGTTTCCCCCTAAATCAACGCGAATCAATAGAAAAAGAAATAAAAGATAAGTATGGTCCGAATGGAATAAGGCCAAATAAAGGCATTGTGATTGGAACCCAAGTCCTTGAACAAAGTCTTGATCTCGACTTTGATGTCATGGGGACTGACTTGGCACCGATCGATTTCATACTACAGAGAGCCGGTAGATTACATAGACACGAAAGACAAAGACCGGAAAGACACACTCAAGCGATTCTAACAATAAGAGCAGAAACAGATACAGGTAAATTGAATCCTGGCAATAGCAAATATGTTTACGATGAATACCTATTAAGGAAAACCTGGGAAATTTTATCCACCAAAACAGCTATTAAGTTACCAGAAGAATATCGGACACTTGTTGAAGCAATATATCAAGAACAGGCTGAAAATGTAGATAGCCAATTAAAGCTTCTATGGGGAAATTTGAAAGATAAAGAGACAGACGCGAGACAAAAAGCGCAAATTCAGCTCATGCCAAGACCAAAAAAAGATGAGACTTTCTGCCAGGGAATGGATATCACCTTCGAAGAGAATGAAAATCAAGCCGGCTGGCTAATAGCAAAAACCAGATTAACCCAGGAAAGCATTTCCGTTTTGATCATGGAAACGGATGGAACACATGCATGGTTTCAAGGAGAAGATAAGCGCTATGAACTAAATAAGCCCGTACAACAAAAGGAAGCGCTTGAGATCATGCGGCATAACTTAAAAATAACTCACCCGACTGCCATAAAAGCTATTAAAGAAAATCCAATTTATAAACAAAATGCTTTGTTTGAGAAATCACCTTTATTAATAAATATATACCCGATATTTATAAATGATAATAAAACCATTATTAGCGAAGCAAATCTTGTCTTAGAACTTGACCCACAACTCGGATTAACTATCAGAAAGAAAGGATAAGCTATGAGTGAATCGAATGTCGTTAACTATACTTACAATCTATGGGAAGAACCCTGGATAGCATTAGAGAAAAAGGATGGTGGCATCACATGGCTTGGAATTGGGGATACTATCACACAGGCTGATAATCTATTTTCCATTTATGACCCATCACCTTTGGTCATAGTGGGGATCTATAGATTACTTACCGCCATACTACAAGATTCGCTAAATCCAATTGACCAAAAAGAACTCTGGAAGATCTGGAATGAAAGCCCAATAAACCAGACAGCCATCGAAACTTTCAAGAACAATTATATTGACAGGTTTGATCTATTTTCAGAAAAAAAACCATTCCTACAAAGTGGGGATATCAAACAGAAATCTAAAGAACAAAAATTAAAACCAATAGGATATATTTTTCAAGACCTTCCAACAGGCACGAACGTTGTTCACTTCCAGCATTCTTTTGAAGATGAGCAAATGCTTTGTCCAGCATGCTGTGCCAAAGGATTATTAACTATTCCCTCTTTCGCGACCACTGGCGGAGCCGGGATAAAACCATCTATAAATGGAGTTCCACCTATATACATAATTCCAAGCGGAAACACACTGCGTGAGACGCTTACACAATCTTTAATCACACCAGAGTATATGCCAGAGGTCAGAGACACAAATCATGATCTGGTTTGGTGGAGGCATCCACCAGAGGTCATTAAATCCGATGTGGTTAGAGAAGTAGGGTATCTACACAGCCTTACATTCCCAGCACGCAGGGTAAGGTTATTTGCTGAGAAAATCAAAACAAAGTGCACAAGATGCGGAAGAGATACCGCGTTAGCCGTCAGAAACATGATATTCGAGATGGGTGAAAGCCGTCCGAAAGATAGTGCTTTCTGGTTCGACCCTTTCGCAGCATATAAGATAAAGGATAAAACAAACCCGATCAGACCCCAAAAAGGATTGGCTGTATGGAGAGAATATTCAGGTCTATTCTTAAAATATCCGAATGAGCAATCTATAGAATCAAAAAAAGTAAGAACCCAGAGACCGCGTGTGCTCAATCAAATCGATGATCTGGCGAGCATTCATGAGAATATGGAATCGAACACACGGCAGTTTCGGGCTATTGGAATTCGTACAGATATGAAAGCAAAGATATTCGAATGGCTGGACAGCGGATTTGATATCCCATTGAAACTGATGCATAACGATGAAGCTGGAGTTATGGTAGATGAAGCTATGGACTTTGCAGGGAAATGCCAAGGCTCCATCGGCCAGTCATTCAGAAAGTCTTTTGGAGGGGGAAGCAAGGATAAAAAACGTTATGAAACACTAATTTCAGAAATGATCTCAAGTTACTGGGTTCAATTGGCGGAACCTTTTAGAAGACATGTATTGAATCTGGCAGACAAAAATAATAGGATACAAATAAAATTGGAATGGGTTAAAGATGCCAGTGAAATTTCGAAAAGAGTTTTTCTCAATACATTAAGAGCAACAAACGATTCAGGCAGTACACTTCACCAAAGGGTGGATGCTGAGAATAGATTTATCAGGGATTTAAATTTTCTGGTAATGAAGGAGAGACAAAGATATGAACCGTAGAGAACCTAGTGAAAATGCAAAGTTATTCATCGAAAAGCTAAAAAAGCTTACTGCCGGAGAAAAAGCAAGATTGAAACGCAACGCCGGAAATAAGATAGCAGAGAGCCGGGAAGTGATGGGGTTGTTTTACCGATTGCTACCGGAAGGAACACCGGCATATGATCACGAGACCTTCTTCCTCGTTGCCACATTATTCCCAATGATCGATGTAACTGAAACGGGATCATTTGCTTCTTCAATGAGTAAAGCTAAGAACAAGAAAAATGAGAAGGGGCTTGACAAACGATTTGAAATTTTATTGGATTCGGATAGCGAACAGATCGGATTCCGTATAAGACAGGCAGTGCATTACCTGTCTTCTCAAAAAATCCGAATTCACTGGGTATCACTTCTTGATGATTTGACACACTGGACACACCCTGATCGCTACATACAACAAGAATGGGCAAGAGAATATTTTAGAAAGTCGATATAGGAAGAAAAAAGGAGATCAAGATGTTAATTCAATTTCACATGCTTCAGAATTATGCACCCTCAAATTTGAACCGGGATGACACAGGATCCCCAAAAGATGCACTTTTCGGGGGAGTACGCAGAGGACGAATCTCGAGCCAATGCCTAAAGCGCAGTATTCGATTCTCACCCGCTTTTCGGGATGCCTTCGAGGATGGACTATTGGGTGTACGAACAAGATCACTGCCTGACTTAATCAAAAAAGAATTGGAGGGGATGGGAGTATCCCCGGTCGATTCTGACAAAATGATAGGGAAATTAAACGAAATCATCAAAGGCTCAAAAAAAGAGAGCGAAGCCGAAGAAGCTGAGCAGGAAGATGAAGAAATCAAGATGACCACACAGCAGTTGGTATTTCTTGGTAAAGGGGAAATTAAACCTTTCGCTGAGCGTCTCAAATCGGTATATGACGAAATTGGAGCAAACAAATGGGAAAAAGAAAAAGCCAAGGATATTGCGCAAAAGTTGGGTGGAAGCCTGCCCAAATCAGTAGATATCGCCATGTTCGGTAGGATGACCACATCATCAACAATCCAAGATGTTGCAGCTGCAGTTCAGGTGGCTCACGCAATCACGGCGAATGCTTTAAAACCAGAATTCGATTATTTTACTGCAGTGGACGATCTTTCCAACGAAAGCGGTGCAGGAATGATCGGTGATATCGAGTTCAACAGTTCCACTTATTATAAATATATCAATGTCCACTGGGAGCAACTATTAAATAACCTGGGAGGCGATATCCGCATCGCCCAAAAAGCAATCCTGGCATTACTCGAAGCAGCAGCAACCTCACAACCAAGTGGTAAACAAAACACCTTTGCAGCTCATAATCTACCCGATTTCATCATGGTAGAAATCAACAAACGCAACCTGCCTGTCAGCTATGCGAACGCCTTCCTCACCCCAGCCCGGCAAAGCCATGAAAAAACAATGATGAAGGATTCGATCGAAGCTTTCGCAAGCTACATGGGAACCATCAAGGAAAAATATGACATCGAAACAGAAAAAGCGTATCTCTCGACTGTGAAAACCAGCATCGAAGGATGTGAAGAGGTAACCTCCCTGACAGAACTGAGCAAATGGCTTGGTAAAAATCTACCGGAGAGTTAATAATGAGTAACACAATCTATTTAATCCTTGAAGGTCCTTTACAGTCTTGGGGTGATAACGGACGATGGGTCATCAGAGATACAGCCAGTGAACCCACTAAATCAGGGATCATCGGCTTGCTGGGGTGTGCACTTGGGATACATGATGATCAAGGTCTGGCGGATCTAAGCCAAAGTCTGAAAATGGGTGTCAGGTGTGACCAGCCTGGAACAAGATTGGAAGATTACCAAACTGTACATGAGGGAGTCTGGGCGGCAGACAGGAAGATCAAGATCAATGCGACCAGCAAAAAACCCGAGACAGTTGTGTCATGGCGTTATTACTTGGCAGATGCAGTGTTTCTTGTCGCTCTACAGGGAGAGAAAGATCTGATCGACAGATTGGCTGATGCCCTGCAAAAACCGGTTTGGCCATATTACCTGGGAAGGCGCAGCTGCGTTCCAACGCGTCCTGTATTTGCAGGAAAAGAAGATCGTAAAGACCTCATTGATGCCTTAAAGAATTTTCCATTTAATGGTAGGGATAAAGAGAAAGAAAGCTTAATCAGGAGCGTCCTGGAAGTTGAAGCTGGAAAAGGAGTGAGAAAAAGGGATAATGTAGGTCAGAACTCACTGCGACGCTACCTATCGCGATATACAGAAGAGATATATATAAAAAAGTAAATAAGAAATAAGAAGGAGGCAACATGATCCTTGCGCGATGGATAACATCGAATGACCGAGCAGTATCAAAGTGGCTGGCGAACCCTTATCATGTCCATCAGAGATTAATGATGGCTTATGAGAATGAAGAGAGAATTTTATTCCGAATCGAGTCAAGCAAAGAAAGCAACTGGATACTGGTTCAATCACAAAGACCTCCAGAATGGCAGAAAGCTTTCATTGATTTCAAGGCTTTCGATGGTCCACCAGAAATAAAAGAATTAAACCCAATACTCAAATCTGGTATGGGATTAAGGTTTAAACTCTTGGCAAACCCCTGTGTCAAGCGGGATGGCAAACGTCTGGGTTTATTCAAGGAAAGCGATCAAATAGCATGGCTCGACCGCAAGATACAAGCAGGCGGAGGAGATCTGATCGATTGTCTGCCGCTCACAATCGGCATGGTCACCAGCTATAAAGACAGCCAAAACAAAGATGAGAAGCAAACCCACTTTGGTGTGCTTTACGAAGGTGTGCTAAAGGTGATCAACCCATCTGACTTTAATCAATTGATCATTAATGGAATCGGCCCGGCAAAAGGTTTTGGTTTTGGCTTATTGTCATTGGCAAGGTGAGGCCAGAAAGAATGAAAGACCTGCATGAATTACCAAAATTAAGGGATAGTCTATCGTATCTCTATATTGAACATGCAATCATCGAAAGGCAGGATTTTTCTGTCGAAGTCATTCAAGAGACAGGGAGGACGCATGTTCCGGCAGCAAATTTATGTGTCTTGATGCTTGGTCCAGGCACCAGTATCACCCATGCGGCGGTTAAGATACTTGCAGATAACGGATGCACGATCTTATGGGGTGGAGAGGAAATGACCCGTTTCTATGCTGCGGGAGTTGGAGAGACGAGAAGAGCTTACCACGTGCTTAAACAAGCAGAATCGTTTGCAGATGCCACAAAACATGAGGAAGTCGTCAGAAGAATGTATATGTCAAGATTCGGTTATGAACTTGAACATGGCTTATCACTGCAACAGATCCGTGGTATGGAAGGGGTCAGAATTAAAAAAGCATATCAGATTGCCAGCCAAAAATACAACATCCCATGGGAAGGCAGACGCTACGACAGAAACAATTGGGAAAAGGGAGATTCCATTAATCGAACATTGTCAACCGCCAACGCATTACTTAATTCGATATGCCATGCTGCGATCGTATCGGGCGGTTATTCACCAGCACTTGGGTTTATTCATTCAGGTCATCAGTTATCCTTTGTATTCGATATTGCTGATCTGTACAAGGTGGATATAACAATACCGATGGCATTTCAAATAACTGCCATGCACCCTGAAAACCCCGAATTATTCATTCGACCCGCCCTGCGTGAACATATGCACGCGGTGAAACTTTTGGATCGAATATTACCAGACATCGATGCCCTGTTCGAGCTGAACAATGAGCAAATCAGAATACGTGAAGAAGGCAAGATGACCGGTTTATACGAACCCTTGTGGGAAGGTGTTATGAACGAAACCGAAGAGGAGCTGTAATGATCGTCATGATACTGGAACGGGTACCATCATCATTAAGAGGTACTTTAAGCCGATGGTTGATCGAGCCAAGTCGTGGTGTGTTTGTCGGCCATGTTTCAGGTATGGTGAGAGAACAACTTTGGGATAAATGCAAAAACAATAAACACACAGGTGGCGTGGTTCAGGTTTGGAATAGCAATAATGAACAACGTTTTAAGATGAGGATGGTTGGAAATACCAAAAGGAGATTGTTGGATTTGGAAGGATTGCAATTGGTGGAGATTCCCAGAGGAGAGTTATAGAAAAGAGGATGAGCGTATAGTTTAAGGATATTCCCCACACGCGTGGGGGTGGACCGAATACCCCGGAAGCGTATGCCGATCTGGAAAAACATATTCCCCACACGCGTGGGGGTGGACCGGGGATAAAATGA
>JAFGXF010000125.1 GCA_016936755.1 Anaerolineaceae bacterium
AGTATTACAGAACAGGTGGTTATCGTCCTGATCGATGGATTAAGGGAAGATACATCCCTGCAATCCGAAATCATGCCTGTATTGGACCATCTTCGATCAATAGGTGCCTGGGCCAGCATGAACAGCCGACCGCCATCCTATTCAGAACCAGGCTACTCCACCATACTGACTGGCGCGTGGCCGGACATTAATGACGGTCCGGCTTTTAATCTACCTTACGAATATATTCCCACAATTACTCAAGAGACAATATTCACAGCCACGAGAAAGGCAGGGCTAAAAACAGCTGTCTCGGCATATTACTGGTTTGAAAAGCTGATTCCTCAGGAACAGATAGACCTGTCCTTTTTTACAGCCGGAGAGGATCGGGAAGCGGATCGTCAGGTGGTGGATGCCGCCCTGCCATGGATACAAGACACAACCATGAACCTGGTCTTGGTTCATATTGACCAGGTTGATTACGCCGGTCACCACGAAGGGGGCGCAATAAGCCCAAATTATGCTGCTGCTGCGCAGCGTTCGGACCAACTGCTTGGAGAGATCATTTCCCCCCTGGATTTCACTCAATCCACATTACTCGTTTTCAGTGACCATGGGCAGATCGATCGGGGCGGTCATGGTGGGCATGATCGCATCACACTTCAGGAGCCCTTTGTGGCAGTCGGTAAGGGGATCATTCCAGGAGGGTATACCCCCATCCAAATGGTGGATCTGGCCTCCACCGTTGCTGTATTATTGGGTACCAGCCTGCCATCCAGTAGCGAGGGTAAACCACTGGTTGATATGCTCGAATTAAGCCTTGAACAAAAAGCAAAGCTTGAAGGATATCATTCGGTGCAACAGTCAGGACTAATCCAGACATATCAACAGGCACTCTTTAGCGATGGATCCAAAGAGGGTCAATACTCACAGACGGACAGTCAATCTGCAATTGCGGCGATGCAAACTGATCACCTGGGTCCTGGACGCTTATCACGCAGCATCTTGATCGGGGCTTTCCTTGGGCTGTTATTTTACCTCGGAAGAAACATTCGCTTTTCGCGCTGGATCATCATGGTGACGGGTTCAATGATATTCCTGTTGCTGTTTCATGTTCTGTATTCCATGATCACTGGTAACCCCTATTCGTTTTCAGTCATCGAATCACCAGATGCCTTCATCCTGATGATCATCCTGAAGACATGCATTGCCTTCTTGACAACCAGCATTATGGCCGGCTTACTGGTCAAGATCTGGCGACACCCTCCATCACAAATAGCCATTATGACCTCAATCTATACAGCTTTCACAATGCTTGTGACAGCATTACCAGCGATATGGTACCTGTTACTCTTTGGTCCAAGGATTGAAATAATCCTGCCAAATATCGGACTGCTTTTTCTTGGCATGCTTTCACTCATTCAGGTTTTGACAGTTGGGGTTACCGGGATATTCGTGACCGGCATGACTGCTGCAGGGATCAGCCTGCTCAGATGGTCTCAAAATCATCATAAATAGAATATGGTATGATTTGAAACGGAGTCAAATCGTGGAAGACAAGATCACCATCATTGAAGGACCACCTCCTGTTTTCGAACCCATCCAGGAAGGCTGGGTCATGGGTTTGAATGAAAGTTCGGGATTGTATGACCTCTCGGTCACCAGACTGCGTACATTTAATGGGCCGGCGTTGGTGGAGCGTTGCTATCACACCTGGCATGCTGGTGGATTAATGTACCTTGAGTATCGAGATTTACTTGGTCTCGAGAAACGATCTCCCATCCTCGCTGTCCGTGCACAGAATACTCATGACGGTCAGGTGTTATTCTTGTGGGTCAGACGTGAGCTTGAAGAGTCTGAGATAAAAGAAGACTCTCCTGGTGAAGATCAGCAACCACTCTAAAGAGGAAAAATCCCCCCGGAATAAAACCGAGGGGATTTATTAAGCGACAAGCGCCTGGGTGAGGGGGGCACCCAAACGCTTATCAACTGTAATGATAGCACACCTTGTGATTATTTTCAATAGGTTTTTAATAATTGCTTTAAGCAGATTTTGTGCCCCAGGAGGGACTCGAACTCTCAACCTAGGCGTTAGGAGTGCCTCGCTCTGTCCTGTTGAGCTACTGGGGCAGGTTTTTCATTATAGCATAAGCTGTTCGCATGATTTTCAATCAAAGAGTACCTTATTTTACGATGAGTGGTAAATATTGTATAACCTGGTTTTGCCCGGGGATACTGACACAGTTACTGGGAAGCGATATACACATGGAAGCAGCATCTATTGCTTCAAGTCGATAGGCTAAGGCAACTGATGGGGTAATACCGTCCACATACTCAGTGTTGAAGATATTATCCTCCAATTCCAACCATGGACCGTCACAACCATTTTCGGAACGGTATAGCCGATAGAGCACAAACCGCCCCATTTCTTGCCATTTCAAGCGAATATATGGATAAGTTTGATTAAGCATCAGTACTGGTGCTGTGTTAAAACAAACCCCACGGGGTCCAGATAGAACGGCTGCAGATGCCAGGCTGGCTTTAATGATATTAAAGGCGTAATCAACATTTACACTGTTCTGAACAGTATCTTGTGATGTATGGCGATATGGATTGGTGTCCACTTCATCACCGCATTGGTGGTAATCGTCTGATTCCTGACGGGCTGAATGGTTCTCAAGTAACTCAATTGCAGCGACATCCTCATCCCAGAAAGGACGATGATCTGAAATGCTCCCGGGGATTTCAAGCTTGAGGTAATCAAAAGTTAAAGGAAGCGAATATGCCTGGATGGACGCAACCAGACAATCACCCAGTGTGTACGATTTTGCCATATCTCCAGCATGGATCTCAAAACAATCGTCTCCATCCGAATCATACGCAAACATATCCAGGTTGAAGACTCCAACCAGATCTTCAAAAAATGGACCGCCGAAATCATTAACATACGCCTTACTGCCGCGCAAGCCCTGCTCTTCGCCCGTGAACCAGATCAGTTTGATGGTGGCATTGAACTCGAAATAACGCAGTACCCTGGCTATCTCCAACAAGGCAGCCACTCCCACGCCGTTATCGCCCGCGCCGGGAGCATTTGCCTCTGGTAAATCATCCAGATGCGCGGATAGGATTATTTCCTGTGGATCGATTTGATCACGCCCCGGAATGGTCAGGATCAAATTTTTCCAGGTGCTTCCGTTATAACTGTAAAAATGCTCCAGATATCCATAATGATCCACATTCGTGTTGGGCAGGTATTGCATGCCTGCCA
>JAFGXF010000126.1 GCA_016936755.1 Anaerolineaceae bacterium
GAGAAGCCTTGTATTACCTGGCTGCCGCCCCGGTAATGGCAGATGTGAGCGGCCGCTTCTTCCATCTGACCATTGATGAGAAACCAATACCTCCTGCGCTGGACCGGGCTGCAGGAAAACGGGTCTGGCAGATCAGCGAAAAGCTAAGCGGCCTCTCTGATGTAGATAATCGAACCTATAAAAGGTAAACTCAATGATCAAAAATGGAGTCCATATGAAATATGATGCCATAATCGTGGGTGGCGGGGTCGCCGGATTAACAGCAGCCGCCTATCTTGGGAAGAGTGGGTTTTCCACCTTGATATGTGAGAAGGAGAAAACCTGTGGGGGTCTGGTGAGTACTTTTGAACGGGATGGCTTTTTCTACGATGGCGGGATCAGGGCGATGGAGAACTCCGGGGTGGTATTCCCAATGGTCAGGCAGCTTGGCCTGGATATCGATTTTATAAAGAATCATATATCCATCGGGATCGAGGACCAGGTCATTCGCATCGAATCCGAAGGAAGCGTAGAGGAATATCAATCCCTGCTCGTCAAACTATATCCGGAAAGCCGGGACGAGATCAACGAGATCATCGCTCAAATTCAGAGAATCATGCATTACATGGATGTCCAGTATGGGATTGATAACCCGATCTTTCTCGACATGAAGAAAGACCGTGAATACTTGGTGAAGGCAATCCTCCCCTGGGTGGTGAAATATGCCCTGACCGCACCCAGGATCACCGCGTTGAATGTACCGGTTGAAAACTTCATGCAAAGGTTCACCCGCAACCAAAGCCTGCTTGACATTATCATGCAGCATTTCTTTCACATGACCCCTGCATTTTTCGCACTGAGCTACTTGAAGTTATTCCTTGAATATCATTATCCCCGCGGCGGTACCGGGAAGTTCATAGAAAAATTGTTGAGCTACATTGAAAGCCAGCATGGAACAATAAAAACCGGAACAGAAATAATTGCCATTGAACCGGATCAACACACAGCAGTCGATGCGCAAGGCAGATCGTACGAATATGGGAGACTGATATGGGCGGCTGACTTGAAATCGCTGTATGGACATATCCAACTTGACGATATCCGGGATGTCAGGACGAAAAGCGCCGTCATCGAGCGCCGGGATCTGATCGCCGATAAAACCGGCAACGACTCCGTGCTCACGTTGTACCTTGCCCTTGACCTGGATAAGAGCTACTTTGCCGGGATCGCCAGCGAGCACTTCTTTTATACACCCGTCAGAACAGGCCTTACTGCCGCAGGGCCAATACCCGTTAATGAAGACTGGGAGACCATCCGAAATTGGCTCGAAAAATTCTTTGCCCTGACGACGTATGAAATTTCAATCCCGGTTATGCGCGATGACGCCCTGGCTCCTCCTGGAAAGACCGGGTTGATCATCAGTACCTTATTCGACTATCAAATCACCCAATATATTGAGGAGCAGGGCTGGTATAAAACATTCACCACCCTGGCCGAAACCTGCATCATAGACGCATTAAGCACCTCGATCTATCCAAAGATGAGGAAGACCATCCTGCATCAATTTATTTCAAGCCCGTTGACCATCGCAAAAATCACCGGCAGCACAGAGGGCGCCATCACCGGATGGGCATTTTCGAATGATCCCATACCGGCAGAAAGCAGGATTCCCAAGATCCTCAACGCGATCAAAACACCCTTGCCGGGTGTATATCAGGCCGGCCAGTGGACCTACAGTCCTTCGGGATTTCCCATCTCCATTATGACCGGCAAGCTGGCAGCAGACCAGGTGATCAAGGATCTTTCCAAAAACCTGAAGGGCCGCAAGAAATAATGGATTCTTCACCGCCTGTTCAACGAATCGACCTGGACAGGATTCGGTAATTGGGAGATAAAAAATGATGCTGAGAACCATACTCACACCCGGGGCTTATCACGGTATCAATAAAAAACCACCCTTCTTTGAGGGCTGGTACTACAAGCTGATCAGCGCCGACGAGAAACATAAAGTCGCCATCATCCCGGGCGTGATCCTGGGTCAGGATGCACACGCGTTCGTGCAGATTTTGGAAGGCGTGAGTGGCACTTCGGCGTATCATCAGTTCCCATTCGGGAATTTCACATCTGACTACCCCCGATTTGGTCTCAGGGTTGCTGAAAACCGTTTTGACGGCAGTGGCCTGTCGGTCAATATCGACCGCCCTGAAGGTCAGATCACCGGCGATATTCAGCTGGGTCCGCTCAACCCGTGGCCGGTAACCCTGCTTTCACCGGGTATCATGGGTTGGTATGCCTGGGTTCCGGTCATGGAATGTTATCATGGCGTTCTCAGCTTCGATCACTCGCTGCAGGGTTCGTTAATTCTCAATGGTAAAAAGATGGATTTCACAGGCGGGCGGGGCTATATCGAGAAAGACTGGGGACAATCCTTCCCATCCGCCTGGGTCTGGTTTCAAAGCAATCACTTCAAAAATGCATCTGCCTGCATCACCGCCTCGGTGGCGATCATCCCCTGGCGGAAGCACTCCTTCAGGGGTTTCATCGTTGGTTTCTGGCTGAATGGAAAACTCCATCGCTTTGCCACCTATAGCGGGGCGCGTATCGAATCCCTGCAAATTCTGGACGATCACGTGGACTGGGTTTTACGAAACCGCCAGCTGCGATTATCACTGACTGCCCGTCGTGTCCAGGGCGGCTTGCTGCGCGGGCCGACCCGGTTGGATATGGGCAAGCGGGTGCTGGAAACGCTGAATGCCTCGGTGCAGGTGCGGCTGGAAACACTGCAAGGCGCGATCGTGTTCGAAGGGACTGGCGCTCATACAGGGTTGGAAGTCATGGGTGATCTGCCCCAGCTGTTGAGTGCTCAATGAGCACAGTACATCCTGCACGCAGCGCACCCCGATGTTCTTATCGGGTCTGAAACCCCAATCTACTGACATCGTCCCCGCCTGCCCTTGATCTTCGAGGGTTCTTTGGGGAATCGAAGGGCCGCTGTCGTGCCTGGCTGCGATCGGTGTCAGGACCGCGCCCACAGGCAGACAGCCTTTTTGATTCACCTGGACCGTGAAGACCGGTTTCGTTTCTTTTCCCTGGATAATGCCAGGAAAATCCCACCAATAAAGAGTGCGGCAACCGTGAATATCCCATAGCGGAAAATGCTTTTCGTATCATCCGTCCCGGAAAACGCATCCGTTGGCTGGGAAGTGGATGCTCCAACTTGAAGGGGCGTCTGCGCCATGAACCGTGCAACAGGCGTCCCGGTCCCAGTGGGGGTCGGCATCGGCTGTGTGGCGCCTTTCTGTACCAATAATTTCTCCCCAGTATATACTTCGGTGGATGATAAGTTATTCAGCCGGCGGATCTGCTCGATCCTGACCCCATATGCGATGGCGATGCTCCACAGACTCTGCCCGTTCCTGACTTCATGGATCACGTCGCCATCCGGCCGGGCAGTGGCAAGCACGACCGGCAGGATGTATTGTGGAACCAGGAGCGACTGCGCGGCTTGGGTTGCGTCGCCATACCCGGCGACCTGGGCCGTCGCCAGGGCTGTGAGCGTCGGGTAGGCATCGTATTGCATCTGGCCGCTTTTGGTCTGGAGGGCGGTTTCCAGAACATAGTAAGTGACGGTTTGTCCCCATTCATCCGTGGAGGTTGCGACCCCTGCGCCGATGTCGCTCCGATGGGGAGACAGCATCGTGTTCAAGTGAGGCTCGTCACCGCTCCACATCAGTATGGCTTCTGATGCAGTGAGGCCAGGCCCCATGATCCAGTTTTCCGATCGATATCCATCCAGCGATAGATCCCCGGATAACGGATAGCCGAGGGAAAGCAGCCATTGACCCATGGTGATGTTATTCGGGCGCCAATGCCCGCCCATACCGGCCGCGATGCCTTCCACCTCTATCTGCGCGATCTGCATCAGGATGGGATGCGTATTCAATGCAGGCACTCCATTTTTGAGGCGTAATACGTTGACCGCCTGGATGAGTTCCGCCGGTGTCGAAGCTGATTCGGACAGTGGATTTGACCCTTGTGCGCCCGCGATCTGGGCTGAAGACAGGATCGCTATGATGATTACCAATGGCAGGATTTTTTTGACGATCAACATGGTGGATTGATTATAAACTTGCTGAATTGATCGATACAACCCACTGATGTATGCCCCAAATGGGTACATCCGCCCTATGACGGGGGATCGAAGTTTTCAAGTAACGCGTCCATAGTGTCTACAGCGTGCCAGATCGACCACTCTGTCCATATTGTTCACGAAGTCTCCATGTTTTGGGTATCGTATCTACTGGCGCCTGCCCCATCTTTTTTGCCCATACCCACTATGAGGAGTGCTGCCAGGAGGAGTGACTTCACAAGGGTTGTATCCTTCAGGCTTGAGGTTTAGCCGATGAGCTGAGACACTTTGTTAGTAACTCAATTAAAGAACCCATTAGAAAATCAATCGATTAAACAAATAGAATATGGAGTGACCGCAAGAACAGCCCTTAGAGGGTCTGGAACAAGATCATTGTGGCGTCTTTGATCTCCGATCTCAACTCCCGGGATTCATTCATAACCAAGCGCCCACTACATGAAACGATATTGAGTGACTAAAATGGTCTGTTTAGATCGATTATGCAAATAATACCAGGAGGCCTCTGTGGCACAAGAACCTCCTGGTGCAAATCTGATTATCGTTTGTGCGATAAAGAAGCGCTGCTATCCTCTTCCACCCGCATCAACACAGCACGGACAACCACGCGATAAAGGTACGCACCCTGCATTTCATCATATCGCTGACAGGTGATCAGGGTCAACCATGGTTTTTCCTCGTGACGAAATGCTGAAACATCGCCAGGCTTGACAATCTTGTTCTCACGCACTTGATAAACATGACGTTGACCAAAAGCATGGGCGATGATCTCGTCACCCCAGGCAAGATATCGCAACGAAACAAACGGACCGGGAGTGCCATCCGCCAGATAAACATGGGCAGTCATCACCGAGTTGCCTTGCCATGTGGGAAAGGCTGTCCCATTCAAGTAACCAGCCTCATTAGACAGCCAGGTCACGTCCCATGAATCACCCATGACGGGGACACCGACGATAGGAATACTGACATTTAATTTCGGTATCTCAAGCCACAGACTCCCAAGTGTAGTGTACATCTCGGCCGCACTCTGTTTCAGGAGAATGGTCACCTGCCCGGGAGCAAAGCCGGTAGCAGGCATTTCGCTTGGGATCTCCCGCTCCCAGCTTTCACTGGCTATGGCTACTATTTGTTCACCTGAATCCTCAGTATCGCCATCACCATTCAAGTCCGAATCAATGGTTCCCAGGTTATTCACAACATTTATACTCGGGTCAACCTGGACATTGAACCGGATATACAACTCATGATTGGCGCTGACCGCATCCGTAGCACCCAGGTCGGGTCCGATGCTTCCAGTCCAGACAATGCGCCCACGGGGGTAGGTCATGCTGGGTGCTTCATATTCACAACTCGTAGTGGTAGTCTGAGATGAAGCCCCATTACAAACAACACTTCCATTTACATAAGTTGTGCCAACTGGAATCTCGTCACTGACAGCTGCATTGATAGCCACAATATTCGTATTATTGATCCAAACCATTGTCCAGCGCAGGATCGGCAGGTTATTGGGATCCACCAACTTGATACCAAACGGTGGATCAAACAGGTTGGGGCCAAAGTCCAGAGGGGTTGGATCATCGTTATCGGTAGGATCGTCATTTTCATCCGGGTCAGGATCAACCCCATCCTGAGAGTCATCTGAAATCTCAGGTTCATTGGGTGGCAGACCGCTTCCAATAGCCGTATTCAGGAATGGTCCGCTTTCAGTTGGGATAACCCGAACAAGCATGGTAATGGTGCCGTTTGCGCCAACGTCAAGATTATCAACACCTGTCAACAGATTGATATTGGTTCTGCCATTGTAACCAGCCCAGTTGACGGTGAAGTCAGCACTGCTAACAGACTGGACATCATAGGTAGTTGGTAACGGGAAAGTAGCCGAGAGATCATCGGTTACCTGGATATTGCTCAAGGCAACATTCCCATAGTTACGAACAAGGATCTCATAGGTAACATCCCAAGTACCAGCAAAAACCTCCACAGGGATACCGACAACACGTTTTGCAACCCCAATTCCGGGGGCCTCTCCAAAGTAGCTCGCGTCGTCCGTCTCCGGACCGGTCTCATTGCTGTCCGCTTCCGCCGTGTTCACATGCGTCCCC
>JAFGXF010000127.1 GCA_016936755.1 Anaerolineaceae bacterium
CGTGATCGCTGCTGTCAAGGTCGTTTTGCCGTGGTCGATGTGCCCCATCGTCCCCACGTTCAGATGTGGTTTGGATCGATCAAATTTCTGCTTTGCCATTTGCTTCTCCTCTGATAAGAACAATCATTTCATTAGCCTGAAATCTTTTGCGCTACCGATTCCGGCACTGGTGCATAATGATCAAATTCCATGGTAAAAACACCTCTTCCCTGTGTTCCTGAACGTAATTCAGTGGCGTACCCGAACATTTCAGCCATTGGGGCAGTAGCCTCCAATGCCTGGGTCTTGCCAGGCCGCATTTCCATGCCCAGCATGTTACCCCTGCGGGCATTAATCTGGCCGATCACATCACCAATATATTCCTCCGGAACCAGAACTTCCACTTTCATAATCGGTTCAAGCAGAACCGGTGCGCCTTTCCCGACCGCATCCTTAAAGGCAAAGATGGCGGCCATCTTAAAAGCCATCTCATTGGAATCCACTTCATGAAATGAGCCATCCACAAGGGTGACTTTTAAATCAGTCATTCCAAAACCAGCCAAAACACCGGTTTCGGCGGCCTCAAAAATGCCTTTTTCAACAGCCGGGATGAACTCCTTGGGTATGGCACCACCAAAGATTTTATTTTCAAATACGACACCCTGCCCCCGCTCAAGTGGCTCAACATCAATGACGACATGCCCATACATGCCACGCCCACCGGTTTGTTTAATATAACGGTAGGGCACTTTTGTTACTGGACGGGTAATGGTTTCTCGGTAGGCTACCCGGGGTTTACCAACATTTGCCTGAACACGGAATTCGCGTAACATACGGTCAACCAAAATATCCAGGTGAAGTTCACCCATGCCAGAGATGATGGTTTGAGATGTATTTTCATCCGACCTGACGCGAAAAGTTGGGTCTTCCTCAGATAGTTTGTGCAGGGCTTCAGCCATCTTTTCTTGATCAGCGGTTGTCTTCGGTTCAATTGCCACGGAAATGACAGGTTCGGGAAATGAGATGTTTTCCAACAGGATGGGGTTGGAAGGATCACAAAGTGTGTCACCCGTATAACTTTCTTTAAGTCCCAGGATCGCGCCGATGTCTCCGGCATACACTTCGGATATGTCTTCCCGTCTGTCTGCATACATACGGATCAATCGGCCTATTCGCTCTTTACGTTCCTTTGTTGAATTCTGGACAGTGGTCCCCTGGGTGATTTTTCCGGAGTAGATCCTGATATAGGCCAGCCTACCAACGTAGGGATCAGAGACAATCTTGAATACCAATGCACTCAGAGGTTGTCCATCATCGATTGTGCGTGTGATATCTTCCTTGGTATGCGGGTGTAATCCGGTAACAGGGGGCACATCCTGCGGAGATGGCAGATAATCAATGACTGAATCCAACAGAGGCTGAATGCCCTTGTTCCGCAAAGAACTGCCGCATAGCACTGGAGATAGTTTCCCTTTCAAGACCCCCTGGCGCAGTCCGAATTTTATATCTTCTATCGATAGCGTCTGGGTGTCCAGGAACTTGGCGATCAGTTGGTCATCCTGCTCAGCAGCCTTTTCAATTATTTCAGCTCGCAGTTTAGTGACTGTTTCCTGTAGATCAGCAGGAATTTCACCGTAACGGATTTCTTTTCCCTGCTCTTCATCATAATACATGGCTTTCTGAGTGATCAAATCCACCATACCGATAAAGTCAGATTCTGCGCCAATGGGTAATTGCACAGCCACTGGATTCGCACCAAGCCGTTGCCGGATTGATTTGATCGAGCGAGTGAAGGATGCCCCTACACGGTCCATTTTATTGACGAAACAAATCCTGGGTACCTGATAGCGGTCAGCTTGCCGCCAGACCGTTTCACTCTGCGGCTCAACCCCCTGAACAGCGTCAAAAACAACAATACCGCCATCCAGTACACGCAAAGAACGCTGTACCTCGGCGGTAAAATCGATATGCCCGGGGGTGTCAATAATATTGATTTGATACCCCTTCCACTCTGCAGAAACAGCAGCCGAAACAATCGTAATGCCGCGTTCCCGCTCCTGCGCCATCCAATCAGTGACAGTGGTACCCTCATCCACATTACCCAGTCGATAAGTCTTACCTGTGTAGAACAAAATACGCTCCGTGGTAGTGGTTTTACCAGCGTCAATGTGGGCAATGATGCCAATGTTACGATAAGAGTCGAGAGGATGTATTCGGGACATTTTTGCGCAGTATTTTGATGGTAAGGTACAGGTTTTTTCTGATCGAGCTTCTTGCCGGAAGTTACATGCGGTAGTGAGAAAAAGCCCGATTGGCCTCAGCCATCTTATGGGTTTCCTCACGTTTCTTAACCGCAGCACCCTGACTGTTGGCAGCATCGACAAGCTCTGCTGACAGTTTCTCAGCGAAGGATTTGCCAGCGCGGGCGCGTGCTGAATCAATAATCCAGCGCATTGCCAGCGTTGTTCGTCTTTCTACCGGTACTTCCATGGGTACCTGATAGGTAGCCCCACCTACACGACGTGGACGCACTTCCATAACCGGACCAACATTTTTTAATGCAAGATCCAGAACCTCGAGTGGGTCTCTACCACTGGTCTCTTTAATCAAATCCAGCGAATCATACATGACCCGCATCGCTGTGCTCTTCTTGCCACGACGCATAATGCGATAGATGAAATATTGAATATTGACATTGTTATACCGGACATCCGGTGGGGTCTCACGTGATTCTGGTTTTGCTCTTCGTGACATGCAAATTCTCCGATGGTAAATAAACCTGGTTTATGATTTCTTCTGTCGTTTGACACCGTACTTGGAACGACCTTGATTACGATCTGCGACACCAGTCGTATCCAGCGTTCCACGAACGATATGATAACGTACACCGGGCAGATCGCGAACTCTACCTCCGCGGACAAGCACTACCGAGTGTTCTTGAAGTTGGTGGCCTTCCCCCGGGATATAAGCGGTTACTTCGAGCAAGTTGCTCAAACGAACCCTGGCAATTTTCCGCAATGCCGAGTTAGGTTTCTTGGGTGTCATCGTACGCACAATCGTACAGACGCCACGTTTTTGTGGCGCCCCTTCATCCTGGCGAATACGACGCTGTGATTTAACATTGTAGGTGTAGAGTAATGCAGGAGATTTACTCTTTTCCTTTTTCGTTTGACGACCTTTTCGGATCAATTGATTGATCGTTGGCACACTTCCTCCAGATTTCCTTTTACACTTTCTTTTGTTTATTCATTAAGGAAGGCCATCGTCGGACTGATGGCCTCACCAGATATCCTACGGAATAATAGCGATTACCAATTAAGTACCCAAAATACGAACGAAAATTTTACTATGAGGTAGTTAAACCGTCAAGAAGTAAACTCTCTTTATAGCAGGTCTTCACCCAATCCCAACAGGCCCGTGGAAACTCTGGGCGGTTTGATTCGTTCTTCATCTTTTCCAAAACGGATGACCTCACCATTATCCATGACAGCTTCAACAGCCAAACCAAGACTTTGAAGCTCTTTCACCAGCACACGAAATGAGGCGGGGATGCTGGGTTCTTCAATCGGTTCATTCTTAACGATAGCCTCATAGGTACTGACACGTCCCTGGACATCATCCGATTTAACTGTAAGCATCTCCTGAAGCGTATAAGCAGCACCATATGCCTCAAGAGCCCAAACTTCCATTTCACCAAAACGTTGACCGCCAAATTGAGCCTTGCCGCCCAGTGGTTGTTGTGTCACCAGACTGTACGGTCCTGTCGAGCGAGCATGTACCTTGTCTTCCACCAGGTGGTGAAGTTTTAACATCGTCATCACGCCTACCGTAACAGCCTGATCAAAACGACCACCGGATTTGCCATCGCGGATGAGTTGTTTTCCCAATGTTGGTAACGGATAACCGGTTTCAAGCATCACGTTTTGGGCTTTTTCAAGTAGTTTCTCATGTCCCAGATTCCCGGATTCATGATCCCTTTCCCGAAGCCAGAGCCGCAAACATGCATCAATGGCACGTTCATCCTGACTGGCAGACTCTTTATATGGTATATCCATGTCATCGAATGCCATGATTTTTAATGGGTCATGTCCATTTTCCCGCAGCCACTCAAATACTGTTGCGCGTCGCGCATAATGAAAATCAGTACGTAATCGCAATACATCATATTTCAGATCTTCAAGCCACTGTTCAAGATACAGTAAACGCAACTCGTCATCATCTGTGATCGATCCTGGATCGTACTCCTGAGATTTGCTCCACTCCCAGGCCTTTTCGGAGATATCCTTCCAGGCTTTATCCACCAGCCAGGCGCGAGCCAATTCCGCCTCAATTTCCATCTCGGTGGCGCCATCAAACACAGGTGTCATTGAACGGAAACCCAACCGCAGTGAAGCCCAGCCGAGATGTGTTTCCAGTACCTGACCGATATTCATACGGCCTGGAACACCCAACGGATTCAGGATGATATCAACCGGTGTGCCATCTTCAAGATAAGGCATATCTTCAACCGGAACCACCTTTGAAACAACTCCTTTGTTTCCATGACGGCCCGCCATCTTATCGCCGGCTGTAATCTTGCGGCGTTGTGCCACAGACACACGCACCATGGTTTCGACTCCGGCAGCCAGGTCAGTATTATCTTCACGAGTGAATACTTTTACTTCGACCACCTTGCCCCGCTCACCATGTGGCATGCGCAGGGATGTGTCTTTAACATCACGCGATTTCTCACCAAAAATAGCCCTAAGAAGACGCTCTTCGGGGGTTAATTCCTTTTCACCCTTGGGTGTGATCTTTCCAACTAAAATATCATTGGGACCAACTTCTGCACCGATACGAATAATACCGCTTGCGTCCAAATCCTTAATGGCTTCATCGCCTACATTTGGAATATCACGTGTGATCTCTTCAGGCCCAAGACGCGTGTCACGGGTTTCAACTTCATACTTTTCAATATGCACTGATGTAAAGCGATCGTCCTGGACCAGGCGCTCAGATATGAGGATGGCATCTTCAAAGTTGCCTCCTTCCCAGGATAAGAAAGCAATCACTACATTTTGTCCGAGAGCCAGGTAGCCACCTTCGGTTGAAGAAGAATCAGCAATGATATCTCCTTTTTCAACCCGTTGGCCCTTGATAACAGCCGGACGCTGGTCGATGCATGTATTTTGATTGGAACGCTGATACTTCCGCAACACATAAGTGCGAAGAGTTCCACTCTTTTCCTTCATGATGATCTGTTTACCGCTAACCGAGCTTACCTCGCCAGATTCCTCAGCAATCACTACCTGACCGGAATCCAGTGCAGCATGCCGCTCCATTCCAGTCGATACCAATGGAATCTCTGGCACGAGTAAAGGAACCGCCTGGGCTTGCATGTTTGAACCCATCAAAGCTCGATTGGCATCATCATGCTCCAGGAAGGGTATCAATGCGGCACTGATACCGACTACTTGGTGAGGTGCCACATCCATGAAATCAATGGCTTGAGCATCTGAAAATGTAAATCCGGAATGGTAGCGACATGAGATACGTTCATTCGCGAATTCCATGTTCTCATCCAGAATGGCATTCGCCTGGGCAATAACAAATTTATCTTCGGCATCCGCTGATAGATACTCATATTCATCAGATATGAATGGCGTTATTGCCAGTGTGGTCTTCTCGATTTTTTTTATTTCCTTGAATTGCTTTTCAGTCAGACGGACGCCTTTGGCCACAATGACACCACCATTCTTGGCATTCACAGCATCCTCAGCCAACATGCGACCGATCAGGCGCTCATCCGTGATAGGCAGGACCTTGATGACCCGCCGGTATGGTGTTTCAATGAATCCATATTCATTAACCCGTGCGAAAGATGCCAGTCGACCGATAAGACCAATGTTTGGGCCTTCTGGTGTTTCAATTGGACATATGCGCCCATAGTGAGAGTGGTGAACATCGCGGACATCAAATCCAGCACGTTCACGACGCAAGCCGCCCGGCCCGAGAGCCGATAAAGTTCGTTTATGACGCAGTTCTGCTAATGGATTGGTTTGTTCCATAAATTGGGATAGCTGGCTTGAGCCAAAGAATTCGCGTAAAGCGGCAACCACCGGACGAATATTGATCAAACCAACCGGTGACAGCTGATCCTGGTCGCGAATGGACATTCGTTCCTTGATCACACGTTCCATTCGCCGCAAGCCGATACGTAATTTATTCTGGATCAATTCACCGACTGTCTTAACACGACGGTTTCCAAGGTGATCAATATCATCCGGCATTTCCATCCCATTATTGATCTGTATCATCCGCCGGACCAGACGTATTACATCATATTTGGTCACCATCCGGTGTCTGATCGGCACCAAATCAGCCAAATCCAATTTGTGATTCAGCTTATAACGACCAACCCGTTCCAAATCGTAATGTCTTTTATCAAAAAGCTGTTCCTCCAGGAACTGCTTGGCATTTTCCAATGTGGCCGGATCACCCGGACGCATACGGCGGAAGAATTCGAGTAAGGCTGCTTCTGCGACTGAATTGGCATGCGTCATGTCATATTCAGGTTCCTGCTTTAATGATGAGGCGATGAACATACGATCCGGATCATTATCAATATCTGAGAACAAGGAGAGGATCTCAGCATCATCACCGGTTTTCAAGGGGGAATCTTTTATTCCATCATCCACACAGGAGAGTGCGCGCAAAAAGATGGTGATGGGGACTGTGCGTTTTCGGTTGAATTTCAGGATAATGTAATCATTCTTACGGGTTTCAAATTCCATCCAGGCACCACGATCGGGAATCAGTTTAGCCATGGCCAGCATGCGACCAGTCGTGCGATCGACAGAACCCTCAAAATAGACACCCGGCGAGCGGATTAACTGGGAAACGACCACGCGTTCAGTACCGTTAATGATAAAGGTACCTTTGTCAGTCATTTCAGGGAAATCTCCAAGAAAGATATCAGATTTTATTGGCGAGCTGACCTCATTACCAGCCAGTAACACGGAAACATAAAGTGGACAGGCATAGGTTAGATCCCGCTCGACACATTCTTCAATGGTGTGTTTCGGTTCCCCGAACCAGTAGGATAATCCCTTGGCCTCCGGTTTGTCTCCCGGGAAATATAGTTTCATGCCCTTGTTGTAAGATTCGATGGGTGAAACCTCATTGAAAAGGTCCGAAAGACCTTCCTTTTTCAGACGCTCAAAGGATTCAGATTGGATGGTAATCAGATTTGGTAAAGGCAGGTTTACAGGTATTCGCGCGTACGATTTTAGGGGTAAGACAGAAGCCATGAATTTCTCCTGAGCGGATTAACCGTGAAAATCGGGTTTAAATCAGTAGTCTCATCCCCCTTCCATCTTAATGAGGGATATGCGACTTCTGAGTATATCACAAACCGGATGGTCATGTCAATAATCAATCCTATATTTCCACCCATTGATTACCGGTGACAAGCGCAACATTATACCACAAATAATCACACCTGTTTTTCAATGGTTAACAGTATATATTCTCATTCCCTTACATGGATCCTCTTGAAAAATGAGTCCGATATACACGGTGAGGGTTGACGCTGCCATCATCCTATGTTATAAATTCGCCCAGTGAAGCAAGGATTTTTGCGGGTGTAGTTCAATTGGTAGAACGCTTCCTTGCCAAGGAAGAGGTCGTGGGTTCGAGCCCCATCGCCCGCTCAGATACAATCAGGCTGCAAGCAATGGAAAAACACCAATGCAGGCAGCCCCTTTTTTACGGCGACGTGGCCAAGTGGCAAGGCAAGGGTCTGCAAAACCCTGATCAGGGGTTCAAATCCCCTCGTCGCCTCTTTTTTGTTAATTTCCTGCTCAAGCATCTTACAGGCAGGTATCAGGGGTTATCAAATCAATTAAATGCTTCCATCTCTCGATATATACTTATGCAGCATTTATTTTCCCACTCACTTGATAACCGCTTTCCCATAAATGGTACTCTCACTTAAATCGATAACCTCAACCAGCCCCTGAATAAGCTCCTCCTGACTCAACTGATAGAGTTCCAGTGGAATCGAATCAAAAATAACCACAAAACCTCCGGATTGGCTGATGGCCTGCTTCATACCAGCCAGCTCACTGGAACCCGGAAGAGGGTAAGTATGCCTTTCAATCCAAAAATACAAAGCGGCCGGTGCATTACTATAAATTGGTGTATCCGGATAATTCCTGAGGTAGGCATATGTCTCTGAAACATGATCCCTGGCACTGTTGTATCCGCGACCTTGCTCATAATAACTGCACATCGTTGTATATGTACGATATCCATTGACAATCATAATCGCAGTAATCATGATCAACAATGCGCATTTTATAAGTATGTGCAGTCTTGACCAGATGTCTCTGATTAGTACAGAAGTTAACAAGATGATTACCAGGAGTATGGGACCCAATATCCGTGCGTCAAAAGGAATAAAGGGATCGAAGAACAGACGACTGAGAGCCAGAACCACGAAATAAGCCAAGATATAACCATAGAAGTAGACATACATATTAAGCTTTGATGAATCCACATGGTCTTCCTTGTGGTTGTGGGTGCTAAAAATAAACACACCGATTACGGCATGAAAAATGACAACTGCAGCCAACCAAGGAGTCTCCCAACCTGCAACAAATCGTCCAGGAACCACCGCTTCAACGAATTCACGGATCCCAGATAAGAGCAAGCCCATATCAGCAGGGTAAAAGGCAAATATCCGGTCACTGATCCCCTCCGATAGTATGACAGTCAATATCAACATGCCCAAGACCGGAAGCATTCCACCCACTCCAAAAAGGGTCAGGTTCATTATCTTTCGGGGTTTATCAAAGAACATTAGGACGATGAATCCAACAAGCCAACCTGCCACACCGATATATCGCGTGGCAATTGATAAACCCCAAAATAAACCGGAAATGATCAGCCAACGGTTTCTCCTGGAATCCATCCAGAACTTAAATGACAGGAAGGCAATCAACAACAAAAAAATAAAGAGGGCTTCACTCATCGCCCAGGCATGTAATTCAAAGAAAAAACCAAATAACAGTAAACAAAAACCAACCAAAATAGATACCGTAAAGCAACGACTGATTTGCCAGGATAAATAACTGGCAAGGGCAATATTGACTCCGAACAGAATTGCGTTTATCCAATGCGCCGCTTCCAGCACACCTATCCCCAATGAAACCGGAATCAGTAACAGCAAGGAAAACAAAGGTGGATAATGAAGACTTGGACTAAATCCCAAACCGCGGAAGTAATCCTGTGAAGGAGAAAGGTAATACAAGGAATCATCTGACAACCCCAATCCCAATCTGGTGGATTTGATCAGGACGAACAAACCAAGCACACAAATACCACACAAGAATAAAATGAATGTGCTTTTTTTCATAACACCTTTCAATCAAACACACTGAAAACCGAGATACAGAGACTATATATCCGATAAAAAACGATCATTTTGAGTATACATTATATGCCAGTAACCACCCTCAAACAGACCTCTGATATAATCTCATTGCGATATGGCACAATACAAAATTAAGCGATTTTCAAGGATCTCTCCCGGAGGATTTAATGGGAATATTTGATAAGGCGTTCCGCCCACGCCAGGATAAATTTCTAGCTCTATTACAGGAGCAAGCACAGAGCACCCTGACTGGTTTGGAATTGTTGGAAGAGTTCATGCGATCTGATAGTAATAAAAATGCCAAAGCTGTCGGAAAAGCAGAGAAAGCAGCTGATGAAGTCCGACGGGTGTTAATCGATGAATTAAACCGAACCTTTATCACACCCATTGACCGCGAAGATATATATGCGCTCTCACGAGCGATTGACGATGTGATGGATTATGCTTATACGACAGTTGATGAGATGGATATTCTTAAAGTCGACCCCAATGAATACCTTCAAAAGATGGCTTCATTATTACGTGAGGCTGGCAGCGAGTTGTTGCTGGCTGTTCAGCAACTGAAGGATCATCCAAGTGTGGCCAACGATCATGCGAAGAGTGCAAAAAAGCTTGAGAATCAAGTCGAGTCAGTATATCGTGAAGCAATTGCCGATCTTTTTAAGGGCCCGGCAAGCAACAAACATATCATGAAGTTATTGAAGCTTCGCGAGGTTTATCGCCATCTATCCAATGCCGCTGATCGTGGTGATGAGGCCGCGAATATCATCGGTGACATCACGGTAAAAATGACCTAAGGAGTTTTCATGCCCACTGCATTAATCACCGGTATAACCGGTCAGGATGGATCATATCTTGCCGAGCTTTTATTGGAAAAAGGATATACAGTTGTCGGTATGGTACGCCGATCCAGTACAGTAACATTTGAGAGGATCCATCATATCCAGGATCAGATCAACATTATCCAAGGGGATCTTCACGATCAGAGTTCTCTGGTTGAGATTATCGAAGAGTATGAGCCGGAAGAGGTTTATAACCTGGCTGCTCAATCTTTCGTCCCGACATCCTGGAATCAACCTGTTCTAACTGGCGAGGTGACCGGGCTGGGTGTGACACGCTTACTGGAGGCGATCCGACATGTTAACCCAAAGATTCGTTTTTACCAGGCTTCCACCAGCGAAATGTTTGGAAAGGTGGTGGAAGTCCCACAAAAGGAAACTACACCATTTTACCCTCGCAGCCCCTACGGTGTCGCAAAACTTTACGGTCATTGGATTACCATAAATTATCGTGAAAGTTATAACCTTTTCGCTGTTTCGGGCATTCTTTTCAACCATGAAAGCCCCCGGCGTGGCCTGGAATTCGTCACGCGAAAAATCACCAACGGTGTTGCCCGCATAAAAAATGGATTAGCCAAAGAGTTAAGACTCGGAAACCTGGAATCAAGGCGAGATTGGGGTTACGCCGGAGATTACGTTCACGCCATGTGGCAGATGTTGCAGCAACCCACACCCGAGGATTTCGTGATTGGCATGGGTGAGACGCATGCTGTGCGAGAATTGTGTGAACTGGCCTTCAAACATGTTGGGTTGGACCATTCAAAATATGTGATACAGGATCCAAAGTTCTATCGCCCTGCGGAAGTGGATCTGCTGGTCTCGGATCCATCGAAAGCACATAACATCCTCGGTTGGAAACCCAGGGTTTCATTCGAGCAATTGATTCAAAAAATGGTCGATGCAGACATGGATCGTATGTCAGAATCGATTGGTAAAGTTTATTAGTTCACGGAGGTTGATCATGGAATTCACTGTAAAAGATTGGATGATGGATACAATTATTTTTCTGGATCCGGATGATTCAGTAGCAGACGCACTGAAGACAATGCGTAGACGATATATCCACAGTGTAATTATCAGACAGACCCCAAACAATCCTGAATGTGGCATATTAACATCCACCGATATCAGTGACCAAGTTATCGCCATGGGGAAAAATCCCAGTAAATTAAAATTAAAAGAAATCATGCACAGCCCACTGATCACAATCAATGCGGATGTACTATTAAAAGACTGTGCGGCTAAAATGAAGCAACATAAGATCCATCACATGCCCGTGACTGATGATAAAGGGAATTTGATCGGGATGATCTCTGCCACGGATTTCCTGGTCGCTGCTGAAGCCATGATTGAAGATTAATCTTGCCTGCATTTATGCTTTCGCGTTATCCATTTCTACTGATCGGCACTTTGTTATTGACAGTCATTGGCCTGCTGTCCAACCCTCCTGTGACAGGGTATGGTAACGTATTACCCCAGACCAGTATAACGCCTGTCATTCCTGTAATTGTATCTACAGCGAATCCAGATGGAGCAATTTATCACATCGTCCAAAACGGTCAAACACTGGAGATGATTTCCAATTCGTATGGCATCTCGATTTCAGAGTTAAGATCACTTAATGGGATCCTGGAAGGAGCCAGCGATATTTATATCGGGCAAAGCCTTGTCATTCGAACAGCCCTGCCACCAACAGAAACACCCACACTGACCCCCACCATCCAACCGCCCACCAGGACTCCTCGAAGTACTACTCCAATAATTACACCAACACCATTGCCCTCCCCGACCGCCACTCCCAGACCGCTGATTCCTGAAGGGATTATCATAAAACGCCAAGGTTTGGGAATCATATTGATCGCCATCGGTGTTGCCGGATTACTTGCCATATTCTTGAACCAACTCCGATCGAAAAACAACGACAAAATCTCATCTCACAATGAGGATACAGGAACTAGTCAGTGAATGGAATACCATACCAGAAAAATCAATATGGAATAAAGCAAAAGAGAGTACCTGTAAATCTCATGAAGCTGCCCATGTTAAAAACGAAGATCATCATTGTGTGTGGTGTTGAATTGCCATCACCACACTCTTAATAAGGAACTGCCTGGAATTGGGATCTGTTAAATTACGACAGGATACTGTTATAAATACTATAATTGACTCAAAGTATGTACTGTGGAGTACGCATAACTCACGGATTGTCTATCTCGTCTGTTTTTTGAAATAAATGGATATGGGTGAGCGGCGTTGAATAATTTTATAGACCTTACTACCAATTCTTCAACCAGGAACATAATAATTAGACTGGATTAATCAAAATGTTGCCAGATTTCCGCGTTCGCCAGCGCGATTACCTTCTTGAAATCACACGAGCGTTGACCGGAGAACTTGACCTTACTGCCCTGCTTGAGCGAATTCTTGATATCTCTGTTGAGATGCTGGCAGGCAGGGCCGGTTTTATTGCATTACACGCTGAACCAAGCTGGCAGGTTACAGCTTCAAAAAACCTTTCTCGCGCATTCCGAAAACACTTGGAGAGAATTATTACACATATCTCCGAGAGGGAAGAATCCGCCAAGATTGAAATCCAGGAAATCATGGAATCCATTCAGCGATTGACCATCACTGCAAGCATGGGGTTGTTGAGCGGCGTTGGCCTTCCATTAATGGCACAGAAGAAAGTGATTGGTGTCATCTTTGTTTTCAGGAATTATGCCGGGGTGTTTTCCACAAACGATCGCCTGTTATTACGCAGCTTTGCAGACCAAGCGGCAATAGCTGTTGTTAATGCACAACTATACACGCAAATCAGCAAAGAGAAGAAGAGCCTGGATATCCTTTTGGATTCAGCTGCAGATGGAATCCTGATTCTGGATCCCAGGCATATAATCGAACGGGTAAATGCCACCTTCGCTCAGATGGCCAGCACAGCCTTATCTCAAATTGTGGGAAAACGCCACGATGAGATCATCCAGTGGGATAGCCCACCGCAGGGCATTCGGCTTGAAGAGGCCGAGGCGGGTGGCTGGCCGTTAACGCCCAACTCGCAATTATATGTTGATGGCGATTTGAAACGCCCCAATCAAAATCCCTTACCGGTTGGAATCAGTTATGTTCCATTGCTCTCCCCCGAGGGTCATTTAATGAACATTATCATGACCGTCCGTGATAATACACGCTATCGTCAAGCCGACGACCTTAAGAGTACGTTTATTTCCATTATCAGTCATGAGCTTAAAACACCTGTGGCATTAATAAAAGGCTATGTGGCAACATTACGCCGTGATGATGCTCGTTGGGATAAGGCGGTTGTGAATGACAGCCTGGCGGTGATAGAAGATGAGACCGATCACCTGACCTCATTAATCGATAACTTGTTGGATGCATCACGATTGCAAACCGGAGGGATCAGCATTAAACGTTCGGATGTCAATCTGAAGGCTATCACAGAGCAACTCGCTGAACGATACCGGACACAGAGTAAGCATCATGAAATCATCATTGATCTTCCCCACGAAATACCCATCCTTCTTGCAGATGAGGATCGTCTTCGTCAAGTGATCTCAAACCTGCTCTCTAATGCCATTAAATATTCCCCAGGCGGAAAAATCATCATCAAGGGACAGGTTAAACATGATCAAGTGATCATATGTATCAGCGATGAAGGACCCGGTATCGCACAAAGCGACATCCAGCATATTTTCGACCGTTTCTACCGTGCACCTGGAGCAGTGAAACAAACCAAGGGCGCCGGGCTTGGATTGTATCTGGCCCGCTCCATCATTGAAGCCCATGGAGGTCAGATCTGGGTGGAATCGCATCTGGAAAAAGGAGCCCGTTTCTGTTTCTCTCTTCCCCGCATTCAACCTGAGTAGCCGGCAAGAAAGTACAATCGACTGCAATAACCCAGTGGTATAATGTTCCGTCATTAAGGTTTTATATAGGATAGCTCATGGCCCAAACCCAGACTTCTTGCCCACGTTGCCGACAGCCAGTCATTGCTGATGTGACCCAACTCTTCGATATGCATCAGGATTCAACTGCAAAACAAAAACTACTATCCGGTGCGTTCAATTTAATCCAATGTCCCCATTGTGGATACAATGGTTCATTGAACACCCCCATCGTCTACCATGATCCGGATAAGGAATTACTGTTGACATACTTTCCTCCGGAATTGGGAGTACCAGCCAATGAGCAAGAAAAATTGATTGGTCCGCTGATCAAACAGACAACTGATCGCTTACCTCCTGAGAAACGGAAATCTTATCTTCTGACTCCTAAAACAATGTTGACCATGCAAGGACTGATTGAGACCATCCTCGAATCAGATGGGATTACGCGGGAGATGATTGAGGAACAACAAAATCAAATAAAACTTCTTCAACAACTGATGAACACACCTGAAGAACAGCGAAAAGAGTTAATTACGAAAGAAGAGTCAAATATAAATGAAACATTCTTTATGCTTCTAAACCGGTTAATCGATGCTTCTCTCGCCAATGGCGATGAGAACTCCGCCAAACAACTGGCTGAACTGCAACACACCCTTTTTGAAACGACTGAGACCGGCATGCATATCCAGGCACAAGCTGTTGAGACTGAGCAAGTGGTGAAATTACTTCAAGAGGCCGGCAAGGACGGTTTAACACGTGAGAAATTACTGGATTTGGTGATGAAATCTGAATCGGATACCCAGTTGACAACCTATGTCAGTCTGGCTCGATCCGGTATGGATTATCAGTTTTTCCAACTCCTCAGCTTAAAAATTGATTCATCTGATCAAACCGAAAAAGAGCGGTTAACCTCTTTGCGCGAAAAACTCTTGGAAATGACACGGGAAATGGATGAGGAGATTAATAAGCGGGTAAAAACCGCAGGACAAATGTTGGATGAAATCATAAACTCACCTGATATTGAAAAATCAACAAATCAAAAATTGAGGGAGATCACCTCTATTTTTGTCGAGGTTTTAGGAAATCGAATCGAGGAAGCCCAACAAAAAGGCGAGACAGATAAACTGGAGAAATTACAAATCGTGGCAGGGGTGATTCAGCAAGCGACCACGCCCCCAGCTGAACTGTTATTCATCCAGGAGTTGATGGATGCCAAGGATGACTCAATTGTGAAGGAATTACTGGAAAATAACGAACAAAAAGTAACCCCTGAATTCATATCAATGCTCAACAATGTTATTGCTCAAGCACAATCGTCTGAAGAAGCTGATCAAGATTCCAGGGAGAGACTTAATGTCATCTATCGTTCTGCATTAAGTATCAGTATGCGTAAAAACCTTCAACAATAGTAACCAGGTAACGAAAATTCCCGTAAATACACTGATTTCGTTGGCATCTTTCGTGCTGAATCAGTATCATTAATTATTGCGTGAAATTGGATTATCCAATCTCAAACCAAATCCCCTGACTGTTAACACATAGGCATGAATGGGATCAATTTCCTTCAATCGATCCCTCAATCGCCTGACAAGTGCATCCAATGCCTCTTCAGAAACACCCTCAGATTGGTCCGGCCCCCAGATGATATCCACCAGTTCATCCCGAGGTACTACCTGGTCTCTTTTTTCATAAAGCGCTTGCAACAACCTGAACTGTGAAACGGATAGCGGGGGAATTAATTCCTGTTGGTGTACCCAAACGCGGTGTGAGCGTTTATCAAGATGTAAACGTAGAGCGGTTAAATCCTCTAATGTCATTGTGTCGGTTAGAGGCAATGTTGAATCTGAGGACATATAGGTGAAATATTGAACAAGAGCAACTTGAATGGCATCCCCATCCTGTAGCACAATGGGGGCATTCACCTTCTGCCCATTACAAAAAGTCCCATTTTTACTGTTGAGGTCTTCCAGGATGATTCCACTTGGCGCAGGCATAATGCGTGCATGAAAACGGGAGATCTGCCGATCTGCAATAATTACCTCACAAGATGCATCCCGCCCAATAATCACCGCCCGGTTGAGCATCCATCGCTGGCCGCTGAGCACCCCCGATTGTGCCACTAAAACAGGAAAATCATCCTTTATGCGATCCACGCTACACCTCTGAGATAAACCATTAAGGATATAATATAGCAGAGAATCGTCGCTTATGACAAGTGTTTCGCTGCAGGAATTTATATCATCTAACTCCGAAATCAATCAGAAATGTAATTATGCCAATTCCATTGAAACCCGGAAACATTCTCCGGGGACGTTATAAAATCAACAAGATCATCGGTCAGGGTGGCATGGGGAGTATCTACCTGGCGGATGATATTCGGCTGGAAGGACGCCTTTGTGCTCTTAAGGAAGTGGAGCACGATCGTACTTTACCACCAGATTTGGCCCGCCAGGCCAAGGAACAATTCCAACGTGAAGCAACCGTTTTAGCGCGCCTGGATCACCCAAATCTGCCCAAAGTCTCTGATTATTTTTCAATCAACGACCGTGATTATCTGGTCATGGATTTCGTTCCCGGTAAAGATCTGCGTACATTAATGCTCACAGCCAAACAAGCAGGTACTTTCCTGCCGGAAAAAGATATCCTGGTCTGGGCAGAACAAATCACCAATGCATTATCTTATCTTCACACACAGGATCCTCCCATTCTGCATCGTGATATCAAACCCAGTAATGTAAAAGTCACGCCAAATGGATTGATCAAACTGGTCGATTTTGGATTGGTTAAGGTGCTCGCTCCTGGAGAAGTAACCATCACCGTATTGCAAGGTCAGGGGACAGCTTTATACACACCTTTGGAACAATATGGCGGTGATAGTGGACATACTGATATTCGCAGTGACATTTATGCATTTGCAGCCACGCTATACCATCTGGTGACCAATCAGCCACCACCGGATGCGCGAGATCGATTTTTACAACCCGATTGTCTGACGCCCCCTCGAACCATAAATTCTGCCATCCATCAGCATATTGAGAAAGCCATTCTTATGGGGTTAAGTTTACATCCGGATGGCAGGCCTGCAACCATTCAGAAATTTTGGGAAGCTCTACAAGGAAATCTGCCCGCACCTGACCGAACGATCGCGGAACGAATATCTGATGATCTGGGCAAAGTCATTAAAAACACGCCAGATCGATATCTCTTTTGGGCAGTGATCTCTCTGACACTGATGGGTTTCCTGGTCAGTTTGGTACGTTAATCAACCTGTTCGACAATCATTAATAACCAACGCCACAGGTACACCATCAACAAACCCAACCCCCCGCCAACTGCTGTTATCAAGAGTACTGCCAGTATAGGCAACCCATTGCTGCCTGGCAATCCAAAAGCAAGATATAAAAACGCCAGCCAGCCACCGATCAATGTCAACATGACTGCCCGAATTGCCCAACTATCCAATGTATGGCTACGCGTAAACAAGTAATACACACCTGCAGCCTGGGCAAGCAGGAGTATTAATGCTGCAAACCATTCATCCATAAAAGAGGGCTTACGACTTTCTAAATCTACCACCGGAGTGCTTACTGGTTCAGCTGAATCACCTGCGACCGGTGTCATTTCCACAACATCCGTGGGTGCCAAGGCAGTAACTATCGCACCCTGATCACTGGTGACATTAAGCTGCAGGATGTTAGATACCACAGCCGGTTCACTGATCGTCTTTATCTCATATAAGCCCTTAAGATCAATTGTGAATTCACCATTTGCATAACCATCACTGGTTACAGCATCCACTTGATGAGTTGTGGTTGTCTCACCGGTGCGAGTGATGATAAACCTGACAGTGGTACCATCCGGCACAGGATGGCCATTCTGATCAAATATGATGCCTGCTTTCATTGGAAGTTTATCCCCCACAGCAAACATAGGTACTTCCGCAGGCTCTGGTGTGCCGGATAGGTTGAGTAAATCGGAAGCTTGATAATCCAAAGATAATGAAATGATCTGATCCGGATCAGGAGCAGTCACTTGAATGAGATCATAGCCGGTTCCCATTATTGAAACCGGTGAAGCGCCGCCTGGTACCAATTCATGGAAGAGTATGCGGGAAGCAATATCAAGCGCTTCGGGGACCTTGCTATACAGACTGTAATATGCAGTGATTTTTGATATATCGGTCGCATCCAGAAAATAGGGTGCAGAAAAAGCAAATACGATTATCTTTTTATTGCGTACCAGTTCATACCGGTTCGTCAGCAACGTTTTTAAAGCCTGTGTTTCCGGACTGGACGCATTTACATCCAGCAATGCAAAAATGATCCAATCTGCTTGTGTCAAATTATAATCAAGGCCTTCAGGTGCAACCATATTGGCAAGGAATGCAGATAAATCTTTAAAAGAATATGAACTCAACATTTCACTTCGAGCTTCTCTTGCGTTTGGAGGACCATAATTCTTTAAAATAGCCAGCTCGAGGCCATCAACAGAAAAGTATGTCTGCTCTGTGCATGTTGAGCATGCCTTTCCAGATAAAGTGGAGGTAAAAATCACCAAATCCTCATTATGTTCAGGGGGATTGGGTAAATTGATCACCAGGTCTTGTTTATTCGGGCTCAGCAAGGTGGCAGCCTCGTGAATAATATCAAACGTGGTCTGGGATGATTCTCCAATATTATCGATTTGATATACACTGGGGATGATATTCATCAGCTCGAAGCTTGGGTACATCTGGTATTTTCGGGTCAAAATATTCAACACCGATTCATCAACCCGTGAAGCAAAAGAGGGGTCTTCACGATATTTTTGTGTAAAACTTTCCAATGTGTGGATGATCGATGTATAGTTGTCGGGATCTATGTTCGAGCGCACATTTCCCATATACAGCATGTCATTGCCTGCCAGGAAAGCATTGCGTGCAACCTGTCGTGGATCGAAAGTTTTTTGAGCCGGATCATAAAAACGACGAACAGCCCGGCTGCCCAGATCATCTGAAATCAAGAGACCACCTTGATTACGCCATTCAGCAATAACAGGCAAACTGGTCAATTGCGACAATGCACTGGCGTCAAAACTTACTGGACGTGTGGTCGCCCGAATATTTCCCTGGAATCCCTGAAAACGGATATGCGATACAAGTAATGCATCAACAACATGCTCTTCATCAGCAAGGTTGCCGCATACGGCTAAAAATGGTGCCAGCTCAATCTGCTTCAACTGCTCCAGTGATTTTCGCACTGTTGCCACTTCTTCACCCGGCAACCTGTCAGACCCACCGTATCCCGGAAAATGTTTCGCCACAACCACGATCTTATCCAAACTGCCCTGATGTACACCACTGATATAGGCTTTGGCCATTTCCCCTACCCAGAACGGATCTCCTCCAAAGGTCCGCACGCCCATATCCAGACTGCCTTCAGCCCGTGGCGATTCAAGAACATCCAGGGAAGGTCCAAGGAGGAGGTTGATACCCAACGCCCGCAATTCTTTCCCAACCACAGAACCCGCTTGACTTGCAAGATCAGTATTCCACGTTGCACCAATTGCCATTTGGCTTGGCAACTGAGTTAAACCCTTCTAGATCTGATTATTAGGATAACCATCACCTTCCTGGGAAATACCAATGAATAACGGAATGTACTCCGGAGTGAATTCCACGCCCGTTAGGGGATTAATTACCCCTGTTCGTGATGCCTGATAGCGAATGGATTGTAGTGAATAATTAAATGAATATAATTGTTGAAGGATACCCGTTTCAGAAGGGATATTATTATTCTCTGAGCGAAGAATTACACCCCCGACATGGTGGTTCACGACCAGATCATAGATCTGGGAGGCTGGCCCGGTGTCTGTACCCTGGAAAGTAACCAAAAACAGCTGGCCCACCCGCTCTTCGGCACTCATACGATTGAGAATTTCTTCAGCCTGGGTATGCGCTATTTGATAGGTTGTATTGGCTGATGCAGCCTGAGACTGAGCTGCAGGCAGAAAAGTGCTTGCCAGAAGCATTATTACAATCAAAACCTTAAGGACTCTCAGCATTCCAATACTGCCCATTCACTGGTTGAATTTTGACGCGACCCGGTTGCCAGTCAAGGGGTCATCCGTAAATATACCATCAACACCCATTTCAAGCAGCCTTCGCATTTCATCAGGTTGATTAACAGTATATACCAATACACGTCTGCCCAATCTGTGTTCGTGAACAACCAGTTGCGTGGTTACGGATCCACAATGAGGGTGAATAGAATCGATCGAACGTGGTGGGGGCTGTAACCATCGCTGAATCAGACGTGCTGGTCCAGGGTAAACCAGAAAACCTATGCCACAACCTGGCATTCGCTTCCGGGCTTTTTTTAGATTCATTGCCAGAAATGAAGAGAAAAAGACCCGCTTCTCCATATTATTCTTTTTCACTATCTCCACCACCCGGTCAACCAATCCATCATACGGGGTCGTGTAATTGGTCAATTCAATATTCATCAGGATTTTATTGCCCACTTCAATAAATACCTCATCCAATGTTGGAACCCGCTCGCCTGAAAAATCAGAAGAATACCAGGAACCTGCATCCAACTGTTTAATTTCATTAAGTGTTAATTTGGCCACCAATCCCTGACCATTGGTTGTGCGGGACACATTTCGATCATGAATAATCACCACCTGTCCATCGGAGGTTAATTTGACATCAAACTCGATCGCCCCGGCAGATTGATCTACGGCCAGTTTGAATGCTGCCAGCGTGTTCTCTGGTGCATATGCTGATGCCCCCCGATGTCCAATAATGACAGGGGTTGATATTTGTCTGAACATTTCAGGATAGATTTACAAAGTAAGATTGTGCCGCTCGTTCAAGCAAATCCACGGTCATGGCTGGTTGTATCCCCAGATAGTGTGCGATATCGAGAATTTGGCTGCACAACTCGGATGGATGAGAACCACGCAAGTTACGTTTTTGTTTTAAATACCATTCTTTTAGCAGATAGGCCAGACCATCATCACTGTATCCCACACCCAATGCAATAGCCGAACGCTTGAATATTTCACGGAATTCATCAAAGGTTGGATTCCCGATTTCGATTTTATGTCTTAACCGGCGAAGGAAAGCCTCATCCACCAGTTCACTGGGCGGCAGGTTGGTTGAAAACATAACCATGACATCAAAAGGTACTTCTATTTTTTTCCCGGTATGTAGTGTAAGATAGTCGATGTGATTTTCAAGGGGAACAATCCAACGATTAAGAAGATCGCGTGGATGCACCATCTGACGTCCAAAATCATCTATTAACAAGATACCGCCATTGGCTTTGATCTGAAAGGGTGCTTCATAGTACTTGTTGGTATCATCAAAAACAAGATCAAGTCCATCGAGGGTGAGTTCACCACCAACAACGACAAATGGCCGCTTGACCTTCACCCAGCGTGTATCACGGCGCATCGCTGCCAGTGATGGCCCATTGTTTGTCTTATGCTCGTTATCTTCCACGGGTTGGTGATTGACTGAATCATAGACCAGGATAACCTGACCTTCCACAAAAATGGCATGCGGTATAAAGATCTCCTGTTCTGTAACCAGCTTGCCGATCGACCGCGCAATACTTGTCTTGCCATTACCCGATGGGCCATATAGGAAAATCGGCAAGCCCGAATTGACTGCCGGACCCACTTTCTGGAATGTTTTTTCAGGTAACACTAAATGAGATAGTATTTGGCGCATTACTCGATTGGTCACAGCAAAATGCCCACGGGTTTGTTTCATACAGGCTTGAACATAATTTTTTAATGTGACTGGAGCTGGACCCACATACTGGCAACGTTCAATTGCCTCCTTTGCCCGGATCATGCCCGCCTCTGTGATCGCATAAACAAAAGCCCCCTCGCCGACTCCCATTTGCTGTGATGATCTTACTTCCACAAACTTTTCCTTCTTTAATTCCAAAAGGATTTGGTCTGTTACACCGGAAAATGGGAGACAAAGTGTTTCGGCAATTGAAAATCCCGTCATCACCCCACTGTAATACAGTGTTTTTAATGTCAAATCCTGCAACCATAGAATACCCAATCCAGTCTGATCAATTGACGCAATTGGCTTCGGTTGAAATGAGGAACCGGTGGTTTGCAATGGGATCGTCGTTGATACTTCAGACATGGCATTCTCCAATATCTCAGATTATAGCACTCTGTACAGCTTATAACCTTACACTTGGCTTAACACTTGCTCGTATTTGTTATCTCCCGTATAATTTCCCACATGAAAATCACTGTAGTTATACCAGTATACAACGAAAACAAAACAATTGATGAGATCATTCGCCGCGTATCAGCAACCAAAATGGCGACCGAGATCCTGGTTGTGGATGATGGTTCAACAGATGGAACACGTGAAATCCTCTCTCGTCTTGAAAGAGAAAAAGGGATTCGTATCATCTTGCATGAGAAAAACCAGGGCAAAGGAGCTGCAGTTCGCACAGGCATCCAGAATGCCACCCAGGATATCGTCCTTATTCAGGATGCCGATCTGGAATACAACCCCAAGGATTACCCGGCCTTATTGAAACCCATTCAGGAAGGTATCGCTGATGTGGTTTACGGTTCACGCTTTCTGGGTGGCAGCAGACGACCGATCCTTTTTTGGAATATGATCGCCAATAAATTATTAACCTTCATGACGAACATACTGTATAACAATATCCTGAGTGACATGGAAACAGGTTACAAGGTGTTCAAACGATCCATCTTCAAGGATATCAAGTTACGTTCAAATCGTTTCGACTTCGAACCGGAGTTCACCGCCAAAATTCTAAAGCGTCACATCCGGATCTTTGAGGTTCCGATCACATTTAACCCCCGCGATTACTCCGAGGGGAAGAAGATCCATATGGGTGATGCGTTTGCTGCTGTTTGGGCTTTGATTAAATACCGGTTTGTTGATTAATTCTGCAACGAAGGTTTAATATCCTTCACCATGAGTTGCACTCTGGGCCTGTCAGGACCCAGATAGGTATCCAGATTCAATGTGTATACCAGGTCGATGAAATCCCCCAGATCATCCAATCGATGTCCTTGTTGAAATGCCACGCAATCATAAGTCACCCCGCCTTGCATAACCTGCAGCTTCAGCGTACGTTTATCTTTGCCAATCTGGGCAGCACGGCAGCATTTTACATGCCTTGACATTAAAACCGCTTCTGGATTGCCATTGCCAGTTGGTTCCAACCATTCCGCCAGCTCAAAGTAATCACGTGGACTCAAGTCAGCCAAATTGACTTGCATATCCACCATTATGGTTGGATTAAATTCCACACCGGCAAGTTGCCGTTCAACAACCATTTCCATCCTGGCAATAAAATCCGGAATCAGGTCAGCACGGATTGTCAGGCCTGCGGCAGCTGCATGCCCGCCATGCCGAATAAACAGGTCTGCAATCTCGTCCAGAGCATGGGTGATATGCAATTCCGGGATGCTGCGGCATGAAAACCGTGCCAACTCGCCTTTCAAATTGCCAATTATTGCCGGCCGGTAGAATCGCTCCACCAGTCGGCTGGCTGCCAGCCCCACCACCCCTTCATTAAAATCCGGTGAACAAGCAAATAAAACCCAGGGGTCAGGGCGGCGTTCAAAGGCCAGTTGTGTCGCGTCATCCTGGGTTTGGATCATGATTCTTCGGCGTTCAGCATTTTGCTCATTTAATTTCTGTGAGAGAAAACCTGTTTCCTGAACATCGCGCGAGATTAACAACCTGAATGCGTCCAAGGCTGTTTCAAGCCGCCCGGCAGCATTTAAGCGGGGCCCAAGGATAAAACCGATATTCGTGGCAGTGGTTTTCGACAAATCCAGATCAGCCGCACCGCCCAATGACGCAATGCCTTGACGGAAACGCCCGCGAATACGCTCCAAACCTCTTCGGACCAGATACCTGTTTTCACCCCCCAGGACGGCCATATCCGCCACCGTTCCAAGTGCAACCAGATCCAACGATTCATCCAGTGGAATGGCAGGATGTGTGCGATGCAAAGCTTCAGCCAGCTTGTAAGCCAAACCAACGCCTGCCAAATCCTGATGCGGGTAACTATCACCCGGCTGCCGTGGATTGATCATGGCCACCACGTCAGGCAGGATCTCTCCCGGTTGGTGATGGTCTGTAATGATCAGGTCAAGTCCGATGGACCGGGCATAGTCGGCTTCATCAGGTGAGCGGGAACCACAATCCACAGTGATGACCAGGTCAACACCCATCCGTTTTAATTCTCCCAACGCGTCACGGTTAACACCGTAACCCTCTTCAAAACGATTGGGAATATATTCGCGCGCTGTACCTCCCACCGCGCGAATGCATTCAACCAGCAAAACTGTCGCTGTGACCCCATCCACATCATAATCGCCATAAATCGCTATTTTCTGGTTCTCACTGATGGCTTGATTAATTCGATCAACAGCCTCAGTCATCCCTTTTAGCATGAAAGGATCGGTAATATCCGGGTTTGCAGCAGACAGGAACTGGATGGCATCCTGACGATCCTTCACACCACGGTTGTATAACAGCTGCCGGGCCAAAGGACTGAAATCACTTAATATCCTGGCAATCTCTTCGGGTATGACCGGCTGAACCTGCCATTTTTTATTGAGTGGTTCGATCATGGCTGAAGGTTAAAACATCATCCAAGATATATACGGGGTAAACGGTTGGACAAACCGCACACAACTTCATAATTGATCGTCCCCCACCGCCGGGCAATTTCATCCGCGCTGATGCTTTCACCTGCCTGATCACCCATCAAGATGACCTCATCCCCGATCTGAACATCCGATAAATCACTGATTTGTATCATGCACTGATCCATGCAGACCCGGCCAACCACATCCACCCTTCGGCCGTGCAGCAGGACCTGTTCCCCTGCAACTCGTCTGAAACCATCTGCATACCCCACCGGAACAACTCCGATCTGCTCTTCTGATTGTGTGGTATAGATGCCACCATAGCTGATCATATGACCAGGCGGTAATACTTTTTTTGATGTCAGGCGGGCTTTCCAGGTCAGTGCAGGCATGAAACCTGCGGGGAGTGGAGATTCATTGGAAGGATTGAGTCCATACACCGCGATTCCAGGCCGAATCAGGTCAAACCGACTTTCAGGATACTGAAGAGCAGCTGCTGAATTGGCAGCATGAACAATCTCCGGGCGCATACCTTGTTGTTGAAGTGTTTCAACAAGTAGTGTGAATATTTCCAGTTGTTTTAATGTCGAAAAGCGATCTGTCTCATCCGCTTTTGATAAATGTGTACAGAAGCCTTCCACACATATGCCTGGACACGCGGATAAATCTTCCACCAGTTTGAGCGCATCCTCAGGTCTGATACCGAGGCGGCCCATGCCTGTATCGACCTTAATATGAATATTGAGTGACCCACCTGATTTCTTGATCATACGGGGGTACGTTTCACCCAATTCCAAATCATATATCGTCAGGCTGATATTGTTATTGATGGCATTCTTCAGGTTGGCTGGTGGCGTATAACCCATCACCAGGATTCGGCAATTTAATCCAGCTTTACGCAATGCCATGGCTTCTTCGAAACGGGCCACACCACACCAATCTGCTCCTGCTTCCACACAAGCCCGTGCAGTTTCCTTGGCACCATGACCATATCCATTGGCTTTAACAACCGCCATGATCGGCGTTCCCGTTATCCGGCGGAGTAGTCGGATATTATTGCGGATCGCTTCCAGATCGATTTCAAGCCAGGTTGAGAAGCCGTCAGACATGGCACGAAGTATAAACCGGCTTGTGAACCTGAGCAAGGCATGTTTCCAGATTACTTCAAGCATATCTCCTCAAGGTATAATTCCCCTCCGACAGGAACCATGAAGCAGACAAAACCATTTGCATTCGAGATTCTGGCCAGGAAAGGCAAAGCCCGTGCGGGTATATTTCACACCCCACATGGATCCATCCCTACACCTGTTTTCGCCCCCGTGGGTACACAGGCTACCGTAAAGAGTCTGACTCCCAAGCAGTTGCAGGAAGTCGGAGCATCTTTGATCCTTTCCAATACTTATCATCTCTTCCTCCGACCTGGCGATGAACTGGTGGCCAGCCTGGGTGGTCTCCATAAGTTCATGGGTTGGTCAGGCCCAATACTGACGGATTCTGGGGGTTTCCAGGTTTTTTCACTGGCTCAAATGCGCAAGATCGATGATGATGGGGTATCCTTTAAAAGTCACATCGACGGATCCATCCAGCGATTAACCCCTGAAAGATCGATCAAAATCCAGGAAAACCTGGGTGCTGACATTATCATGGCTTTTGATGAATGTGCTGAACCATATGACCGCCGGTACAACGAACAGGCCATGCGGCGCACGCATACCTGGGCTGAACGCTGCCGTGACACAAAAACCCGGCATGACCAATCCTTATTCGGTATTGTTCAGGGCGGCGTTTTTCCGGATCTGCGCGAACAGTCTGCCAGTTTCATATCCTCCCTCGATTTCTCCGGACACGCCATCGGAGGATTGTCTGTTGGCGAAACCAAAGCTGAAATGCGTGAGATTGTCAACCAGGTGACGGATATTTTGCCGGAAGACAAACCGAGGTACTTAATGGGGGTTGGTACACCAGCCGACATCCTCAGCGGAGTGGAGCTTGGCATTGACATCTTTGATTGCGTTTTACCAACCCGGCTTGCCCGTCACCATGCCGCCATGACGACCACAGGCCGCCTCAATATGATGAATGCGGCTTTTTCAAAGGATAATGAACCGATCGATGCGTCATGCAAGTGCTATACCTGTCGCAATTTCAGCCGCGCCTATCTGCGCCATCTCATCACTGCACGTGAAATGCTTGCAGCCAGCCTGTTATCGATCCATAATATCCACACCCTGATCCGCACCATTACCTCCTTGCGTGATGAAATTCTTCAATACCAACAGACAGCACGGAAAACAAGATAAGAGGTGATATGACCATCCTTCAAGCAATCGTTCTCGGTATTGTTCAAGGGTTGACTGAATTCCTGCCCATTTCAAGCTCAGCCCATCTGGTGCTTGTTCCCACGATATTGGGGTGGAACATACCAGCGGATTTTAATTTCATATTTGATGTCATCGTACAAATGGGCACCTTGATCGCGGTCATCATCTTCTTCTGGAAGGACATCATCGAAATAATGTCAGCAGTTTTCAGAAGTATCCAGGCAAAACCCCCTTTCAAGGACCCCCAAGCCCGCCTGGGCTGGCTGGTGGTACTGGCAACCATCCCGGCAGGCATCATCGGGTTACTCATCAAACCGCTGGTTGAATCAGCTTTCGACTCTCCGACGATCACTGCATCGATGCTGATCCTGACCGCGGTCATTCTATTCATCTCCGAACGGATTGGGAATAAAAGCCGAGAACTCAAGAAAATGAACTGGGTGGATGCGCTTTGGATCGGTTTAGCTCAAGCCGCGGCCATCTTCCCGGGTATCTCGCGTTCCGGTGCAACGATTGGCGCCGGGTTATTGCGCAATTTAAAGCGTGACAGTGCTGCCCGTTTTTCATTCCTCATGTCGATTCCAATCATGATTGTTTCCGGGTTGTTGGAAGTAAGGGATTTTTTCGGGATGCCATACTTGTCTGAATATCTTCCAGCGCTACTCGCCGGAGTCCTTACTGCCGCCATCGTCGGTTACCTGGCTGTTCGCTGGTTATTGGGCTACCTCAGCAAACACACTTTATATGCTTTCAGCATCTACTGCCTTGCAGTGGCGGCAATCATCCTGATCGTATTGCATGCGTAAATTACCCCTTTTTTGTTCTGTAATTTTGCTTCTTTATCAATCAGCCTGCGCTGACAGCCCAGAGGTGCCAGATGAATGGGTCAATATCAGCATCACACCAAATCTGGTGGATTACCAAAGCCTGATTTACGATTGTGCACAGGCTACCTCATTGAATATCCAGACAACTGTGCAACCATCACCCAATCTGGCAAGTGGGGAGTACGATGTGGTGATCCAAATTGGTCAACCTTCTGATGAACACTCTTTTCATACACAGATCGGCACAGTTGAGATCATCTTTGTGATCAATCCGTCGAATCCGGTAACAGAAGTCAGCCAGCAGGAATTAGGGGCCATCTTGCTGAATATGATTACAGACTGGCACACCATATCACCACAAATGCACCCGATGGCTTTTCCCATTCACGTTTGGAATTACCCTCCCGGAGATGATGTACGAGAGATGATAGAGACCACGCTGCTGTCAGGGCAATCAATCACACAAAGCCACCTGGCACCTGATCAATCAGCCATGCTGGAAGCGATCCTCGCTGACCCGGCCGCCATTGGAGTGATATTAAACGAGTTCCCTCATGAGTCGATAAAAGAGCTGGCGGTTCAATCCATCCTGCCATTAAATTTCAAGCAACCAGTGATTGCATCTTTCGCAGAAACACCATCAGGAGAGTTACAAGAGTTGACAGCCTGCCTGGTGAACCAGGCAGATTAAACCACAATCAAATAAACCCCTGAATGAGCAGGTGCCATACCACACCCAGGATCAGGCCAAATTGACCCAGGTGGTAGGTGACATGCACCACCAACCTGCCATGTTTAACCGGCCGGACAAAACGATCGAAAGCCAGGAAAAAATCAGAAAAGAAAAATAACAGGCCACCTGCGGCAACAAAAGCAGCCGTTTGGCGTTCCCATTCCGGACGGAAAATTGTGGATGTTGCCGAAAGCGCCATTAATGAAAGAATAAGGTAATAGATCAATATGGCGCCCTGCAATTTCCGTGTACCCGCTTTCTTGCGTATGTTGCTGATCAGGAGCGGTAATATGAAAACACCCAACCCGGTGAAAAATAAGATCAACAAGATCATTTGCCAATTCGCGGGTGGCAGTTTTTCATGGTTGAAAGCGATGATGTAACAACAATGCGCCAACAGGAAGGAAGTTAACCCGGCCATGAAGAATCGCGGGGGGGCCAGCAGCCAGATATCCCCAATCAATGATAAGAGAAGGGCTAACAGGAACCAGAACAGGAGGGGAAATTCAATGGGCTGCACCAGCAGCCACGCCACCAGCGTAACAATCACGAGAGGCTTGGAAGAATAACGCAGCCAGGTGATATTATGCTCAACCGCATACCAATCTGCCAGAGCAAATATAACCGATAAGGAGAATAACCACATCGTGTTTAGATCCATATTCACTCCAGCTTGTATCCAAATCGTTTAAGCGCCTCGGGGTTGTTGCGCCAGTTCTTTTCAACTTTTACTCTCAATTCCAGGAAGACCTTTACACCCAGCATTTCTTCTATGCTGAGACGCGCATCCATTCCGATCGTTTTTAACATGCTGCCACCTCGTCCGATGACGATGCCCTTCTGGGATTCCTTTTCAACAAAAAGTGTGGTTTCAATAAAAACCATCCCATTGGCACGTTCTTTAAAATTATCGACCCTGACAGCAATACTGTATGGCACTTCCTCCCGCAAGCGATGAAGACAGGCAGCCCGGATAAGCTCACCGGATATATCTCTTTCGTACAGATCGGTCAACTGATCAGGTTCAAAATAAAACTCACCTTGTGGCAGCAGACTGATCAGCCTGTCAGCCAGTTCGTTCAGGTTAGATCCGGTTAAAGCTGAAACGATGATATGTGAATCGCATTGATAGATTTTGATAAAGGGTGCCTGACGATCTGCCTGATGATTCTCCTGGATCAGATCCGCTTTATTACCAATCAGTATCTTCGTTTTTTTCCCGGCCAGCGCTGTCATACGTTCAGCTACGACCAGGTCTTCAGGTCCGGGTTCCTGGCTGATATCTGCGATTACAGCAATGATATCCGCTTCCCGAATGGCCATCTCGGCCGCTTCATTCATGAAAGCCCCCAATTTATTGATCGGTTTATGAATTCCGGGTGTGTCCAGGAAGACCAGCTGTGCATCCGGCCGGGTCAGAATACCCAGCTGGTTGCGGCGGGTGGTTTGTGGACGCGGGGTAACCGGTGCAATTTGCTGCCCCAACAGCGCATTCAACAGGCTGGACTTCCCGACATTTGGGTGACCGACCAGCGCAATATAGCCGGAACGGCCATGTAAATCACTCACAGCTTAATACCTGCTGAAAGTGATCCAGGACTGCATTGCTGCCCCATGTTGACCGCATTCATGATGTAATTCGGTGTATCCCGCACGAGCATCGTTGTAATCAATCGGGGTGGCTTGTGATAATACGCCACAGCCTTCATCTCGATCGCATGTGAAGAACCGCATTTCGCTGCACACAGACCGCACTCAATAGAACGGTCAGAGTTAACATCAGCAGCTGTGCATCCACCGGAATGTTGATTGCATGTATTGAGCATGTGCTTGCACATTGGCAGCAGCCCGTGCACCGCTCAGATTGGAATTCCGGCGTAAAAATGCACAGGTGCTTATTTGCGGGGTCTCCTGACTTTAATATCAGCCACAAAATGATTCGTTCGGATGATCACTTTACGCGGGCAGGCATCATAGTCATCTGACTTGCGATCCAATGGCATGAATAATGTTGTTTCCTTATCATCATACATCTTCAAATCGCTGACGAATGCCGAGCAATGCAAAGCGATCCCAACACCATCAGGTACAGTGACTCGAATATCATTGACAAAACCAAAGACTGTTATGGTCGTCTCGCCTTCAGGGATGCTGGCCTGGCTGAGATCCAGGTGGATATCGCCAATCGCAAGCCAGATCTCCTCGGGGACCACCTGCCATGCTCCGCTGCGGATGATGTCACCCAAGAGCCGCGTTTGAACCTGACCGCTTGGCCCAAGTGTGCGCGGGCGCAGGATCAACCACACGCCCAAGGCGATCAACAACAGCGGGAAAAAGAGCGCCCAGCCATTGAAATTAAATACCTGGCCGAGTAACAATAATGTGCCATATATGATTGCCAGACCACCAATAATCAGAAGCCATTTTCTATCCATGTGTATACTCCACTTAACCACCGGTATTTTTTCCACTTTCCGGTGGTTCTATATTATCTGCCAACCATTTCTCGATCTCGGTTTTCACTTTATCCAGCGCAGTGATCTCCTCGTCCATCCTGCGTTGTGCACTTTCATAGGGGAACAGGCTGGCTAATTCCTGTCGACGGATATCCTCCAAGCGCATATTCGACATGGTCCCTTTCTTCATCATGAACCCTCCCCGCCCTGAGAGATTCATGCCTCTGGCTGCGGCCGTTTTCCTGTTGGTAAAATCCGCTCGCATCTTTTCAATCTCATCATGGACCTGCTGTCTTAATATACGTAATTCATCCAGCAAACCTCTCACAATTTTTTCGTTCTTTTTGGCTGCGGTGGCTGATTTCCATTGGAAGCTTGGGCGTTTTTCCCCTTCAGGTGCAGCAGCCTTTAAGATATCCTCCATCTGCTTGATATATTTTTTCGGTGTGGTCATCATTTCCTCCGGGCGATATGGTATTTATATGCATACTCGCCTGGTTCGATTATACCCAAGCCTGGGCTGTTTATAAACCTATATGCAGAACCTCCCGGGGTGTTTAAGATACGATCCACCAGGAGTGTATTCCCTTTCAATTCATGATTATTTGTATGAAAAACCCCTTTAATAAATGGAACTGCCAGGCGCCCCCGTGCCTGACAGTTCTCAAAAAGAATGAACAGACGTTTCAGGTCGCCTGTCTCTTTAGATCCAAAGGTCCGATCCGATCCATGATCCAACCGAACGCGAATTCAATTAATGGTACCACACTCATCCATCCAGGTACATAGATCCTGCGTCTGGGATTAAGGATCAAATGCCAGACACTACCGGCGATTCGCTGCGGAGATACGCCCAGGCGTTCAACAAGATTAAGCAGCTTGCTCTGATTTTTATTCAAAGTCCTGAAAAATTCAGTGGTGACCGGTCCGGCACGCACCACACTCACCTTGACCCTGGAAGTGGATAATTCGCGATACAACGAGGTGGTGAAAGAATTGATGAATGCTTTGGTTGCAGAATAGAGGGCCACTCCCTGACTCGGGATGCTGCCTGCCACCGAACCAATATTGATGATATGGCCGCTGTTCCTGTTGCGCATGGCCGGCAGAAATAAAAGCGTAAACTGGACGAGTGCCGCGATGTTCACCCTGAGCATATCCAGAGCCAGTGGCCAGGGCATTTCCTGTGTATAACCGTACCAGCCGAAACCGGCATTATTCACCAGGATATCCAGGTGGCCAAAACGGGCCAGTACTTCGTTATAAATACGTTTTCGTTCGACCTCAATGGACAGGTCAGCTGTCATGACTGTCGCCTGACCCCCGGTATTGATGATTTTCTGTGCAAGATCCACCAATATGGCTTCCCGGCGAGCCACCAGGATGACATGCATGCCTTCAGCCGCCAGCTTCCTGGCAATCTCTGTACCGATACCACCGGAAGCCCCGGTGATCAATGCAATGTGATCTTGATAATGATTCGTATTTTTCATATTATCTACAATCCGATAATGTCATGCTTCAAACATTTTTGGCGGTTTTTAATACCTTTTGATATTGCAGCAACCACTTGACCGTTTCACGTATGGATTGCACCATCGGGCGCGGTCGAAATCCCAGTTCGCGACGAGCCTTGGCATTACTGATGGTGGAGTTGCCCATAACCGTTTCGAGCGAGTATGTCGTAAAGCGGGGTTTTTTACCGAAGATGCGCATATATAATGGGGCAAAGCTGGCTGCAAACATTGCCAGGCGGATGGGCAGGGCAAGCGCATATTTGGTGACACCCAACGCTTTTTGGATCTGGCGCAGGATCTCTGGAAGTGAGATCTTCTGTCCAGAGAGGATGTAACTCTCGCCTTTGCGACCCCGTTCACTTGCCAGGATCTGGCCATCTGCCACATCCCGGACGTCTACAAAGTCATAGGCACCCTTGACCAGGAAATTGAAGCGGCTCTTCATCCAATCCATAAACAGACGTCCCATCTCAGATCCGCGGTAATCATGCGGGCCAATCACACCCGTCGGGCATACAATGACCGCATCCAATCCATCCCGGACCGCATCCAGGACAGCCAGAGATGCTTCCGCTTTGGACCGGTCATACGAACTGATCGTGGTCTTGGGATCAAAAGGAACCGTTTCATCAATGGTTCCTTTCTCAATGCGCTGAATGGCATGAATGGAACTGGTGTAGATCAGACGGCGGACATGCATCTCGCGGGCTACCTCGGCCACATTGCGCGTGCCAGTCAGATTGACCATCCGCACGATGGGATCCTCACCGGGCAGTACCGAGATCAATCCCGCCAGATGGAACACCCGGTCAACCCCCTGCATTGCCTGGCGCAGGCTTTTCAGATCCAACACATCCCCTTCTACAATTTCAATATTCAAACCCTCCAACGCAGTCCTGTCTTCGTTTGGCAGCACCATGGCGCGCACATGTTCCTTGCGCTTGAGCAGTTTACGAATCAGTACATTTCCGATATGACCTGTTGCTCCTGTGACTAGTATCATGATGGTCTCCTGCGGACTCCCTCTAATAGGATTTCAATGTATTTCTCAACTGTTTGACCCCAAGCTTCCCCCTCTTTATCCATCACACCCTGCAGCATCAGGCCAGTTGCCACGGCGATGATCAACCTGGATACATCTTCCGGGTTGACGTCGCGTAAAGATCCCTCCTCCACACCCTTGCGAATGATCCGGGCAAGGAATTGCTGGTATCGTTCATAAGGGGCACCGGCCGCTTTCCATGTCTCTGGATCGTGGCGCGCCTGCTCCCAGAATTCCATGATGATGTTGAGATGTTTTGCTTCGGAGAGAAAAAGCAGCTTCCCCATGGATGCCAAACTCATCAGGGCATCCGGCACCTGTTGTTCATTATTCAATACCTGCTGCATGGCCTGATTGATGGAGGTCAGCCGGTCTTCCATCAATTCCATGAAAACCGCCTGCTTGGTGGCAAAGTGGTGATAAAATGCCCCCTTTGATACCCCGGCTGCATCACAAATCTCGGCAACCCCTGTAGATGTATATCCCTGCTGGGTGAAAAGCTCCTCAGCAGATTCAATGATGGAGTTACGAGTTTCTTCACTGCGTTGCTGCATATGGTACTCCTGATAAATACAGACCGACCGGTCGGTTTTATAATAGTCGACTCATCCATGGAAGTCAATGGTCACAACCTTACAATATATTAAGAATCGATGCAGACTCGTTCCCCGCTGGTCACTCAATGGGATTATGTGTTCCAGACGATCACCAGTTGAGATGCAGGTAGACCCCCACAAACCAGTCGAATTTGAGTACCGTGTATGAAACACCCGCCTGAAACACTGACAAGGTCAAAACAGCGGTTGAGTTGGTTAATACGCTTTTAGGCGTCCTGTTTCGGCCTCACAACTCCTGGGACGGAGGCATCCCCTGCCCTCAAGATGCCTTCACAGGCTCTCCACACCACTCCCTGCAGAATAACCGCCCATGATTTTCATCCGCAATCACGATACCGGTGTTGGTCATTTCCCGGCTTCCAGCGAACGCATAATTGATGTTCTCAAGCAGCAACGGCAACATGGTAAACAGCACACCGCCATGCGAAACCAACAACAGGCTGCCTTTCTCCCCGGCTGTTGTGCTGATTAATCCCTGCATGAATGGCATGAATCGTTCGAAGATATCATCGAAACATTCGCCTCCCCCGATCGCGACATCCCGGTTAAGTCCCTGCATCCAATCCTTGAACAGCTCAACGAATGCAGTCCAGGATTCTTTATCACTCCGACCTTCCAAAGAACCATAATCGGGTTCCCTGAGGGCATCTGCGGCAATCACGGGGATATCCAGCTCCTCTGCCAGGATCCGGCTGGTTTGCCGGGCTCGTAATATCGGGCTGGTGTACAGCTGAACGATGTTTTCAGTGGATAAACGCCCAGCGAGCATTTCAGCCTGCTGGATGCCCAATGCCGTCAAACCATCCGTTTCATCGCGGTTTGACATGATTTTTTTCGTATTGCTGATACTCTCACCATGCCGGGTGAATATGAATCTCATGCTGCATCCTCACTCTGATTCAAAGGGGGTACCCAGCGCTGCCGGTGGTGAAGCCCGCATTGCCCGGAGCAGTCTGTTAAAGAAACGTCTCAATGGGGCCGGTAAAACAGCCAGCGTACGTGTCACCCACTCAGTGTTCCCAATATTGACGAGCAACAGGGTCATGATCATGAGCGGGAATGGTGCCACCTGCAGCACCTGGGAGGGAACACCCGGCAGACTGGGTTGCAGCACCAAACCGAGCCATTGCAGGAAAGCAAACAGGTATACCCCGAGCGCCGCACGGATCGGATTCCACCCACCAAAAATAGTGATCGCCAGGGCGATCCATCCGAGCCCATCCAGGCCTGAGATCGTACCCTTCCAACCAGCTTTAACCGAGAGTGAATAGATCGGTCCAGACAGACCAATGATGGCCCCACCCAGGACAGTGTACAGATAGCGAAGCCGTCTGACATTTGAACCGCGCACAAAAGCTGCTGCCGGTTTCTCACCGATACCCTGGAGCACCAGTCCCGGCCGTGTTCGAAAGATCCACACCCACGCCGCCGGGATGATCAGGTAGCTGAGATAGGTCATGAGATCGTGATTGAAGAAGAGTGTACCGATGATCGGTATATCACCCAACAGCGGTATGTCCAGAGAAGGAAGGCGCAGCCCTTCAAGCCCCATGTACGGGTTCCCGATGAAATAAGCCAGATCGCGGCATACCAATGCCAGAACAAAGCCGATTGCCACCTGGTTTTGTTTAAGGGTGACGCTTCCGAATGCCACGATCAAGGCCACCAGCGCACCGATCACCATGCCGGCCACGAAACCCCACAGCAGGCTGCCCGTGCTTACCGACACGGCAAAGCCCCCCATGGCGGTCAGCAGGACTGTGCCATTGATCGACAGATTGATGACACCACCACGTTCTGAGATGGTTTCACCGACGACCGCAAAGATGAGCGGTGCTGCCGTGGTCAATACACCGGCCAAACCCAGGAGGATCGCCTCGTTGGTCACGAAGCACCTCCCGAGCGCCTGGTGATCATCTGACGCACCCCATCCATCAGCAACACAAACAGGACCAACACTCCCTGCAGTACACCTGAGAGTGTCGAATCCAGTTTGAGAACGATGGGTAGTTGGATGCTGCCAATGTTCAACGCAGCAAAGAACAGGGCGATGGGAGCAACCCAGATCGCCTGGAAGTTAACCAGCATGGCCACCAAAAGACCCAGAAAACCATACCCGCTGGAGATGGATGGTATCAAACGATGATAGACTGCCGTCACCTGGATGGCTCCGGTCAAACCGGCAAGTGCTCCACCCAGAATGAAGGCCAGCATCAAATAACGGGTGGTTGGCACCCCCAGCAAATAGGCCGCTTTTAGATTCTTCCCGACTGCCTTGATCCGTAATCCAAAATAGGTGCCTTTCATCAGAAAATAGATCAGGATGATAAAAAAGACGCCCAATCCAAGACCCCACAGACTCAAACGGAAGCCTGAAATCATGGGCAGCCAAAGTGTATTCGGGAAGGGCTCCGTTCCGCTCATGGAACCGATGCCGGGACGCTTCCAGGGTCCGAAGATCAACCACAAAGTCAAAGCCGTGGCCACGAAATTCAATCCCAGGCCGCCAAAAATTTCATTCACGCCACCATAGGTTTTTAAAGCACCCGCCAGGCTGGCCCACAGCGCCCCGCCCAGCATGCCGGCCAGCATGGCCAGAGCGATGATCAGGCCCGGTGCCAGGCTGCTGTCTTGCAGCAGGCGCAATACCCAGGTGGTGGCGATGGCTCCCAATGTGATCTGCCCTTCCACGCCGATGTTCCAAAGCCCGGCCGAAAAGGTCACCAGCAGACCACTCGATACCAGCAGCAGCGGCACAAAGGAAACCAGCACATCTGTAAATTTCCGCAATGAGCTGATCGAACCGATAATGATGTATTTATAAGCCTGCCAGGGATCGGTTTTGGTTGCCAGCAGGATCAAAGTCGTAAAACCCAGCGCCAGAACCAACGCGGATAATTGGAAACCCAGATTGAGCCAACGTTTTTTCATCATGCCGTCACCCCCACCCCGGTCTTGATCCTGGCCCAATCCTTGCCGCCGATCAAATTGCCCAATTGCGCAACGGATGTTCCACGGGCAGATAATGGCGCGGAAACCTTCCCACTGAAGAATACCAGGATGCGGTCACTGTATAGCAGGATTTCTTCCAGATCAGAAGATGTATATATGATTGCAGCACCATCGCAGCATCTTTCCTTTAACTTTCCCCAGGTATAAATCACCGATTCGATATCCAATCCGCGGGTGGGATGCTCCAGCAGGACGAGCTTAAGTGGTTGTTGGAGCAACGCCAGCAAAGCCCGCTGTTGGTTTCCACCGGATAGAGATTCAACCGGGCTTTCCGGCTTGCCCCGGATGTTATAATCGCGAATCTTTTCGCGGGTCACTTCCTGCCATTGGTCATGATCGATGAAAAGCCCCTCCTGCTGACCGGCCAGTATGAAATGCTCACTCAAGGTCAAGCCTGGAATCATGCCTTCCTCCAGCCGGGAAGCCGGCATGTAGCCCACACCCTGCCGTTTGAAAGCGGGATAATTCATCCCGGTCATATCCCTGCCATTCACCAGTATCCGCCCGTGAACCGGCCGCAGAAAACCTGCGCAAGCCTGCATAAAAGGTCGCTGCCCGCTGCCCTCCATGCCAGCCAGACCGATCACTTCACCGGCTTGTATCTTGAGATCAATATTCTGGATTTGAATCCGCTCCTCTTCGAGAGACAGATCCCGCAACTCAAAAGCAATGCGATCCGTTGAATGACTCTTACTTTCCTCCAGAGCGATCGATTTCCCAAACATCATGTTGACCAGGTTTTTGGTATTGAAAGGTTTCAGCTGTTCACCAACCAGTTTTCCCTGGCGTAAAACAACCACCCGGTCGCACAGGTTTTCAACATCCTCAAGCTTATGCGATACGAATATCACGGTCTTACCCCGACCGGCCAGGATCTTCAAGGTCTCGAACAGTTTTTGTTTCTGAAGCGCACTGATGCCGGTGGTGGGTTCATCCAGGATGATCACCTGCGCACCCAGCCACAGCAGGCGCAGAATTTCAAGTTGTTGCCTCTCACCGACGGTCAGCATATCCACATAGGCATCATGCCGGAGCTTGAAGTCGAATTGTTCACTTAACTGTTTGAATTCATCCACCACGGATTTCCAATCCGGGAACAGCCCGCCTGACTGACCCAGCACGAAATTATCGATCACCCGCATGGGTGGAAAATCCAGCGGATCCTGGTGCAACATGCCGACCCCATGTTGTATGGCATCCGCTGGAGAATGAATGCGAACCTGAACACCATCCAGAATGACCTCACCTTCGTCAGCCTGAATAAACCCGGAGAGGATCTTCATCAAGGTGCTCTTCCCGGCTCCATTTTCACCCAGAATACCCTGGATCGTCCCGCCGGGTATCAACAGGCTGATATGGTCATTCGCTTGCAGTTTACCGAAGTGCTTGCAAATCTGGTTTAGATTGATATTCATCTGTTTAATGAATAATAAGTGCATATAAAAAGCGGGGGAAGGACAGACCTTCCCCCGCCATGAACGAAGCGGTTATTGCGAAACGCTCTGGCCTTCCATGCCTTCGAGAAGCTGAGGCAGGTACCAGATCTGTTGATCGGTGGCGACAACACCGCCTGCAAGGTATACCGTGCCATCCTGCAGCCCAAGCGGGCCGACCCACAGATTCAAACCATCGGCTAATTCTTTAATGAACTTATCCACCTGCTCACCAGCCCCGGAACTGAGTGCATCACCCTTGACGAATCCGACAGCGGTCTTATCCAGGTCATTGATGTTGGCCCAGTACGGCTCATTCCACTGGAAATTGGACTTCCATGTGCCATCAATGGCGCTGCTGATCGTCTCAACATAGGCAGGGCCCCAGTTGAAATATGGAACGCCAAGGCAAACTTCCTTGCCTTCTTCGCAGGAGCCGATGAAGTCATAGGGGATCGCCCAGACAGCCTGCCCGCTGGCAGCCGCTTTCTTGGCTTCTGCCAACCCTTCAGTGGTGTCAATACCGGATATGATCACGTCATAGCCACTGGCAATAAAATCATCCGCCACCTGGGTTGGATCCGAGGTAACACCCGGGATATTGAACCAGAAACCGATCCATGTAACCTTGAAGCTCAGGTCAGCGGCATCCTTGCCCAGGTACTCTGTCCAGCAGTATTTGGCACCCAGGAAAGCGGAAGCTGCCAGACGGCGGGTCTCGTCATTGATCAATGGTCCCAGGTAGCCGATCTTGCCGGTCTTGCTGGTCAGCGCGGCCGTGCAGCCGGCAATCATCTTGCCATATGTCATTTTTCCCATGAGGTTGACCATGTTGTCCATTACTTCATAGTCCCGGCCATCCTTCCAGACCTGGTCGCCAGAAGCCATGATCACCTTGATATCCGGATTGGCTTTGGCGAATTCCGTGCTGGCATCCTTCATGTCATCCGAGTTGAAGATGACCAGCTTGGCGCCCTGAGCCACCAGTTCATCGGCCAGTTGATCGGGGGTCGTTCCAGGCCGGTCAGCGGTATTGACCTTGTCAATGTAGATCATCTTTGCGCCGAGTTTCTCTTCGACGTACAGGCCGGCTTCGTAATGCGCCTGGCTCCAGCCGTGGTCGTTATAGGGACCCACCATCAGGATACCGAAGGTAAAACCTTCACCGGATGTGGACGCCTTTGGCGAGCACGCGCTGAGCAGCATGGCTGCCAGCAACAATACAAATATCATAATATAGATTGACTTGCGTAGCATCGATTCCTCCTCAATAATGATTAAATTCGGTTCAACCTGATTGCAGATTCAAAAGGAAGTTTGCTGTAATGCATATATCGAAAGACCACCTCCTCTTCCCATGAATTTTCAACAAGCATAGATTCTATCACAAGAAGTTTTATAACCGCCCGTTTTGGGATTTTTTAATGAACAAATTTCAAAACTCTAATCCAGGAGCAGGCGTGGTCGATATTGCAGTGCCTCAGCCAGGTGGGTGGTCGTGATGGCGTCAGCTCCTGCCAGATCGGCGATGGTACGTGCCAGCTTGAGGATGCGGTGATAAGCCCGGGCCGATAACTGCATCTGCAGC
>JAFGXF010000128.1 GCA_016936755.1 Anaerolineaceae bacterium
CGAGGCCGGGCTCGCAAAAAAAGTGGCGTTGCTCAAACCGCTGGTGGTGATCAAGGGTTAAGCGCCTGTTTACTTCAAATAGATCGGATTGGAGAAGATCCATCCACGCCTTTCACCCTTGAAGAATCGATAAGCTTCAATTCTATATGCCCCCGGCTGACTCGTGCTGTGGGCGACCGCCTCGGTGCGTGCATATTCCTTGATGATCTTCCCATTGTGAATTAATCGCGCTTCAGCTGGCAGTGGCAGGCGAGCCTGCAATGTCACACCGCCTTTCGCCCGGATCACATCCCCCTGGATGGCACGCTCCTGCTTGCCCTGTGCGGTGAAAGCGAATCCCCGTGTGGGTGCCGGCAGATCATATCCCACGAAGGCGTGTCCGCTACGCAAGGCTGCGTAGATCATTTCACGGTCATTTTCAACCTCACCAGTTAACGGGGCTGACAGGATCAGGTGTGTATTAACTGCGCGGAAATGCTTTTCATAAGGGTAAAGCTTAACGTGAAGCGGACCCTTGCGGATATCCAGCTGATGAGCATCCGAGCCGCCCACAGCCACCACTTTCTGCCCGCTGGAAAGTAATTCATCCCACTTTTTCAGAGTGAGTGGATGCGGACCGGCTGCCAGCTTTTCAAAATGATAGGCATAATAGATTGCTTTCCAGGTGGAGGTGGCACGGGTCTTGAACTCACTCATCGCATTCCATAATTCGATGCCGGTATAACCGGTGACATCCCAATCATCCCAACCAAGATCCCCCTCGCCAAAAGCTGGCAAGGCTTCTTCATGCGGGTGGGCCAGGAATGTGGCCGCGCTGGCATGCCTTGCCTGATTGATCAGTTCCTGGGTATCACTGGCATATTGAGCTAATTCCCTGCGTGCACCCAGCACCAGCAGGTGACTCTTCTGGGGTATGCGGGCCTGGTTGTGGATCTCTTCACATGCCAGAAGCAGAACCCGCTGACGACCGTCATGATGATAGGCATCGATGCCATCCACATAAACATTATGGTCGGTGACCAGGATGGCATCCAGACCGGCGCGCATTGCAGCACGCGCCAATCCGGCATGGTTGAAATATCCATCTGAGTAGGTGGAATGGATGTGAAGATTGGTGATGATTTCGCTCATATTCACTCGGTTGACGGATGTTCTCACGTAAAGGTATAATTCGCGTGTTAACCTATGGAGGCACCAATTGAAAAACTATCTTGATATTGCTTTAATTATAACGTCTGTTGCCATGATCGCCAGCATCATCATGCAATCCAAAGGCACCGGCATCGGCGGCCTTTCGAATGTGGATACAGGCGGTGTATTCATGGCACGGCGCGGTGTTGAGAAGACCCTGTTCGTCATTACCATCATCCTGGCAGTCATTTTCTTTATCCTGACACTTGCAGATGTCTATGTCTCGTCGCAGTAACAGGTGATTCATTTCAACCAATTCCCGGCTTCAACTGAGGTCTGAGGGCGATTCGCTACCTCGAGGGGCAGTCGCCTTTTATTTTTATCTGTTATGAAAAAGATTCGTCTGCAGCTCATCATTATCCTGACCACAGCCATCATCGTCGGCATCCTGCTGATCGTTCAAAAACCGATCAGCGGTACCTTGTTGACCATCCCCAGTTCCGGGGGGGTCTACACCGAGGCGTTGGTTGGTGAATTCGGGCGGCTCAACCCGGTGCTGGATATGCATAATCAGGCGGATCAAGATATCGACCAATTGATATTCAGCGGATTGGTGAAATATGATGCATCCGGCCTGCCCGTGCCGGATCTGGCAGAATCCTGGGGAATTTCAAAGGATGGCACAGTTTATAATTTTGCGCTGCGTAACGGGTTGCTCTGGCATGACGGCGATCCGGTGACAGTGGATGATATCATCTTCACTGTTGAGCTGTTCCGCGATTCCAGCCTGCTTATCCCTGACGACGTGAGGGCTTTCTGGTCAGAGGTGGCGTTGGAAAAGATTGACGATACCACCGTACAATTCCGTCTGCCCGAAGCATATGCACCTTTCCTGGATCATCTTGGTTTTGGCATCCTGCCTGCACATTTGCTGGATGGCAGGACTGTGGATCAACTGGTGAACGACCCCTTCAACCTTCAACCGGTCGGCACAGGGCCCTATCGATTCGAACGCCTGATTATCGATAAATCACAGGTTGCCGGTGTGGTTTTGAAAGTCAATGAGAATTACTACGGGGATATGCCATTTTTACAGCAGGTGATCTTCTTGTATTATCCTGATTCAGCCAGCGCGTTTGAAGCATACAGCAGCGGTGAGGTCAAGGGCATCAGCGAAGTCGATTCAAATGTATTACCAAAGGTGCTTCTGGAAAGTGACCTTGCCAGCCATACCGCCATGCTGAACCGTCTGAGTTTGATCTACTTGAATCTGAAAAACAATGATGTTCCGTTCCTGGCGGATGAAAACGTGCGCAAGGCGCTCATCCTTTCACTTAACCGCACTTACATGATCCATAAATTCATCGGCGGTCAGGCGGTTGTAGCCGATGGGCCGATCATGCCGGGTGGCTGGGCGTACTACCCGGGGGTGGAAGTCTACGAATTTGATCAGGAGCGTGCGCGCCAGATTCTGGCAGCAGCCGAATACAACATGCCGGCAGAGGGCGGTGCTCTGAAATCGAAGGATGGTATTGCCTTGGAATTCACACTCCTTTACCCAAATGATGACCTGCATAAAGCACTGGCTGAGCAGATCCAGAAGGACTGGGCTGGCATTTCTGTCATCGTGGATATCATTCCGCTTGGGTACGATCAGCTGATTAACGATTACCTGGTTACACGTTCTTACCAGGCCGCGCTGGTCGAGTTGAATATGATCGGTGTGCATGATCCGGATCCCTACCCCTTCTGGGATAGTGCCATGGCCACCGGTGGACAGAATTACTCGCAGTGGGATAGCAAGGTTGCCAGTGAATACCTGGAGCTGGCACGCACCATACCGGATGTCGGTGAGCGGATCAAGCTGTACCGCAACTTCCAGGTGCTTTTCTCCAAGCAGGTGCCGGCTATTCCGCTGTATTACAACGTTTATACTTTCTCGATTGATCACCAGGTGCAGGATGTGACACTTGGACCTTTGTTTAATATCAGTGACCGCCTGTCCACATTGTTGCGCTGGAACCTGGCAAACCAGCGCAGTGCGCGAGATGGAGCATCTGAAGGGAATTGATGGAAAAAGCAAACGGCAGGAAATACCCTGCCGTTTTTGATAAAAGAGAATTCATGTTAACCAGCGATATTGAGATCAATTATCTCATCGAGGCAGTTCCACTGCTGGACCAGTACCTGAACTCAAAGGAGTTTATCTGGCAGCTTCCGGGTATTGCCCGCATACCCGGATTAACATTCGGATCGTTGACCATCGGGGTGGTTTTGTTCATGTTGAAAAGATTGAAGGCGCGCTCGTTATCTGATAAGCTGGAAACCAGGCGTGGAGATCTCGAAGACCGTACCTTTCAAGCCAAGATTCACAATAAAATTTCCTGGATGAAAAAGTCTGGCCAGGACCTGAACAGCCGTAGCCGATATTGGGAGTCGTTTCTGAACGAATATCGTGACGACCCGATCGCTGCTGTGAACCGCTACCCGAGCCAGGTATCTCAAAGAGTGATCATGCAGCTTTTGTGGGAGGAACAGGATCCAGGCAGCTTGTACCATTCTCCACTGGAATTCGAGATACACCACATGGATGCAATCCTGCAGGCGGATTTCCTTCCGGGGGGGTTCATCTGGGAGGATGAGTTACAAAATGCCTTCCCGGAAGATGAATTTTGGTATCTCTATGGAAGGTTGGATTCGAAAGAAGGTACATATGAGACGCGTGACGGATAAGACACAATTGTACACAGGCAAAGGGGATGGTGGCCGGACTGGCCTTATAGGCAAACAAAATGTCAGCAAGGGCAGCCACCGCATCGACATCCTGGGCGAGTTGGATGAACTGTCAGCGTCGCTGGGTCTGGCGCGGGCTTTAACCGATCAGACCGCCAGTAAACAGATCCTGCTGGCCATTCAACGAGACATCTATGTTTTGATGTCTGAGCTGGCAGTTTCTGGCAAATCAACCCGTGAGGTTAAGGAACTTGAAGAAGCCAGGGTTGCCTGGCTTGAGTCGCAGATCAACTGGTTGACTTCCAGATCCAAAGCGGAGAAGGGCTTTACCATACCGGGTGACACCCTGGCAAGTGCAGCGCTGGATGTATCCAGGACGATTGCGCGGCGGGTGGAACGACGGGTGGTGCGTGAGCTTGACCGCGGTCACAAGGTCGGGAAAGTTGTGTTAAGCTATCTCAACCGGGTTTCCTCGTTGTTGTACGCACTGGAATTACATGAACTGAATGCACAAGCCATCAAACCTACCCAGGCCAAGGAATCAACGGATAAAAAGGTCAAGAAATAAATATGGGATCCATTATCAATGCTGTTGCCATCATTTTGGGCGGCGGGCTGGGCTTGTTGCTGTCGAACCGCTTATCTGAAAGACTGCGGCATACCATCATGTCTATGCTTGGATTGTTTACATTGGCTTATGGTATGTCTTTATTTCTGCAAACACAGAATGTGATGATTGTATTGGCCAGCCTGCTGGTCGGAGTATTGCTGGGTGAGTGGTGGCGTATTGAGGAGGGTGTCGAATCGTTGGGGGCATTCTTCGAGAAGCGCTTTAACAGGAATGGGAATACAGAGAGCGAAAGGTTCATCCGCGGTTTTATGTCCACTTCCTTGTTGTTCGTTATTGGACCAATGGCGATTCTGGGCGCGATACAGGATGGATTGGCCGGTGATATCAACACACTGGTGATCAAGGCGGTATTGGATGGATTCGCCGCCATGGCATTCGCTTCTTCACTCAGTTTGGGTGTGTTGTTCTCTTCGCTGCCGGTACTGGTTTACCAGGGAGTCATCACATTGTTGGCGCACCAGGTTCAGCGATTCGTCAGTGAAGCCATGATGACCGAGATGGTTGCTGCCGGTGGCGTTTTATTGTTGGCGATCAGCATTTCCAGCCTGCTTGAGCTGCGCAAGATCCGTGTGGGAAGTTTTTTGCCCGCGTTGGTGCTTGCGCCATTGCTCGTGTGGTTGCTGGCCACTTTCAATATCAGCCTTAAATAGACCCAATAAAAAACCGGCCTCTGATGTGAACTGCACCCCAAAAGTTGGACAATAAATCCAACCGAGGAGGTGCAGTTTTATTATGACAAAGTTCAGCACAGAAGAAAAGCA
>JAFGXF010000129.1 GCA_016936755.1 Anaerolineaceae bacterium
TCCCGGATTGGGCGGTGGCAGGAATCAAAGGTCGTCCCCGGCGGGTATTGACCTCGATCAACCTTGAACCCCGCATTCAGGAAGAGACCAACATGCGCCTGGTTAAACGCTGGCAGGAAATTACTGCCAACGAAGTGCGCTATAAAACCTATTTCCTGGATGACGCTGAGTGGGTTGTAACCGGTTTCGGGTCCGCCGGACGCATAGCGCTCTCGGCTGTGCGGGCTGCCCGTGCTGAAGGTATCAAAGTTGGATTGGTTCGGCCGATCACACTCAGCCCGTTCCCGAATGCCATTTACCGTGAGCTGGCAAGCAAAGCCAAAGGCATGCTGGTGGTCGAGATGAACACCGGACAGATGCTGGATGATGTACGCCTGGCAGTAGCCGGGCAAATCCCGGTGGGTTTTTATGGGCGCGTGGGCGGGATCACTCCTTTCCCGGATGAAATCCTGGATGAGATCCATCACATGCTGAAAGAACCCATGCAGATCGGTGAAGATCCACGGGTCCGCTGGTTGAAACACCTTGAGACCGCCCGATGACACAGGAGCATAAATAATGGTCAATCCGAATCCTGAACAACTGGTTTATACCCGTCCGGCCATCTTTACAGAACTCCCCAACACCTTTTGCCCCGGCTGCACACATGGTATTGCCATTCGCCTGGTGGCAGAAGTATTGGAGGAGATGAAGGTCACCGATCACACCATTGGTGTGGCTTCAGTTGGCTGTTCGGTTTTTGCTTATGATTTCTTCGACTTTGATTTCGTGCAGGCACCGCATGGACGCGCCCCGGCCATGGCAACCGGTGTCAAACGCGCGCTGCCCGATCGCATCGTCTTCACCTACCAGGGTGATGGCGATCTGGCTTCGATCGGCATGGGTGAGATCGTGGCAGCCTCTGCCCGCGGTGAGAACATCACCGTCATTTTCGTCAACAACACGAATTATGGCATGACCGGCGGTCAGATGGCTCCCACCACCCTGCCCGGCCAGCGTACGAGCTCCTCTCCGAATGGGCGCGATGTGGAAACCATGGGTTTCCCGATCCGCACTGCAGAACTGCTGGCAACCAATACCGGTTCGAGTTACGTCGTACGACGCAGCCTGCATGATCCCAAAAACATCCGGCTGGCCAAGAAAGCCATCCGCACGGCTTTTGAGACCCAGGCGCATGGTCTGGGCTTTTCGCTGGTCGAGTTGCTTTCCACCTGTCCCACCAATTGGGGCGTATCACCGGCTGATGCACAGCGGTGGCTTGAGGAACACATGCTGGAATATTACCCGCTGGGTGATTACAAGGTTTCATCGGCGGTCGCCGACTTGAAAGTGTAGAGGGAAGGGAAACATGCAAACTGAAGTCATCGTCGCCGGGTTTGGCGGTCAGGGTGTGCTTTTCACCGGTCAATTATTATCCTATGCAGCCATGGATGAGGGCAAGGATGTCACCTGGATCCCCTCCTATGGCCCCGAGATGCGCGGCGGCACGGCCAACTGCACAGTGATCATCGCTGACGAAGAGATCGGTTCACCGCTGGTACGCAATCCCAGGGCGGTCATTGCCATGAACCTGCCCTCGCTGGATAAATATGAGCCGGTCGTCCTGCAGGGTGGTTTGCTGGTGATCAACAGCTCCATGGTCAACCGGCAGGTCAACCGGAAAGATATCCGCAATGTGGCGTTACCTGCAAATGATCTGGCCGAAGAGTTGGGTGATAAGAAACTCACCAACATGGTGCTGCTGGGCGCATTGCTGGGCAACCTGGATGTGATCCCCATGGATGCGCTTAAAAAAGCGCTGAAAGAACATCTGCCGGAGCGGCACCACAAGCTGCTGCCGCTTAATTATCAGGCTCTTGAAAAGGGCGCGTCCTTCAAGGCATAAAAATTAGCCGGATCGATCTGATCCGGCTTTTTCATTGGTTTATTGTCCTGTTGGGTTTACGGTAATGGACGGGTCATACTCAAACAGGATGGTCGTGATCGAAGGGATATCACCCGTGGATTCAGATATCACCTTGTAAACCCGCCCATCGGTTGCTCCGATCCAAAACTGGTTGCTGCTGGTGACATCGTACCTGTCGACCTTCGCAGCAGTGGTGCAGGTAAAAATCAGGACGAGCTTTTTATTCAGCTTCTCAGTCCCTTTGAATTTCACATTCGAAATGGAATAGTTGACACCCTCACCACCCGGGCTGGCCAGTGCTTGGGCATACAGGAAAACGTTGGTCATCCGGGTGATTTCCCACGACCCCTTTACAATATACATCGATTGGCCGATCATGATTGCCTCCACCATACCGGATATCATGACATGGAATCGATCAGGCGGCTGAAACTCGGCCAGGTAATTAACGGTCGAGTAAGTCATCTTTTCCTGGGCGGTGACGCGGAAGGGTTCAGACGTAACATGATTGCCCAGTGTATCAATCAGGAAATTCTGCGAATCATCCCGGGCTGCCGGTGGAACCCGATCGGGTATGGCCGTCGCCGGCAGGTCAGATCGGGGACTGTCATTTGTTTCACTGGTTGAAATGCTGCATGCCTGGTTGACCAATATCAGGATCAGGATGCCAAGTAATAACTTCACGCGCTGCATGATTTTTCCCGTCCCCTCACTTACGGCAGGGCACACTGTGCCGAGGGTTCAACAACGATCGTACAGCTGGTAGGATCAGCGCGATTAAAGCGGCAGGAACGATCTTCGGCAAATGTCAGACCGGCATCAAACAATTTATTGAATACAAGCCGGAAGGTATTCACCGGGCTGATACTTGGATAGATCATATCTTCACCCCCCGGCAGGCGGATGGCATTCAGAATGGCATTCACCCAGATGCCTGACCTTGGCAGACCATGATCACCCTGGATGATGATAACCGGATCTCCAGGTTGGGCGAGAATCCTGTCAACCAGGTCGATCACCCGGGTGTTGATATATTGGGTTTGACCGATGAAATGCTGCCGGTATTGCTCGCGGTCGATTAATTCCGGATCATCGTTTAATGTGAACGGTGTGGAGCGTTCCACCGGGAGACCTTCACTGGTGAAAACAAATGGAGTATGCGGTGCCAGAATATGGGCAAAGACGAATTTAGGGGATTGGATGTCCTGCAGTTCACCCACCGCATCGAGTTGAAACAGGATCCGTTCCCTGTGCGCCACATAGGTGGCATCCAAAAAGTAACGCAAAGAGGATGGCAGATGGTCTGAGAAATCGTATACCAGGATGCCGGCACTGGATTGCACGATCAGGCTTTCATAACGGGTCAAGCCACCCCGCAGTATTGCGGAAAGCCCCGGCTCGCTGGTCAGGTACACATCCGCAGGTACCAGTTCGGTGGGCGAGTAACCCGATTCGAAGACCACGCTGGTATACCCCAGGTCCGCCAGTGTGGCTGAAACCCGGTTGTTTTCCAGATATGGGTCCAGGTAGATCAGGTTTTGATAACCCTGTCCAAGCGCGGGGGTCAGTTCATCCAGTGGGATCATTTCTAATGAGGTCAGAACGGATGCCGAGGTTGAATTGTAGTTGCTCATGCTGCAATCTGCGATTGTGAACCCGCGCGCACGGAGATCCTCAACGAATCCCGAATTGTCATAACCCAGGACCTGCTGGAAGGCATCCTGGCGGGTATACGTATCGAGAATGATGAAATAGATGTCGGGGCGGTTTATGTTGGCATTGCTGTTGACTATGATCGGATCGTTATCCACCACGGTCACATCTTTTTCCACTTTCATCTTAAGCAGCCGGTTTTCATATGCCGCCAGACCCAATTGGCCGAGTTGAAGGATAACCAGCAGCAATGTGCACAAGTTTACCCATTGGGTCCATGGCAACGCTGACCGTTTACAGCGCAGGATCAACGCAACACCGAGGATGAATAACAAGGCATAGATCACCAACAGGATCCGGTGCCGGCCGATGTTCACCCCCAGCAGCTGGCTCCCCTCCAATAGACCATACACATGCCCGTAACTGTAAAAAAGCAGTAAAGTCAGGCTGACAAGCAGTCCAGCCCGCTGTCCGTCTTTTACCAGCCAGCGGAACAGCACCAGCAGCAGCATGGCCAGCATGATACACACCAGCAGGGGGCGCAGGGTTTGAACCAATGGCAACCGCCCGTAGTTGGCCGCCAATAAAACCAACAGTGCGAATAACGTCAGGAGGAATGGATGCCAGACCAGGCTGGAAATCTTCTTCAGGGATGAATGCATGATGACCCAATTATACAATCCATTGGGCCGGGTTGAGAATTACAGGAAGATGGAATAAAAAAGCCCGGTTGTGAACTGCACCCCAAAAGTTGGACAATAAATCCAACCGAGGAGGTGCAGTTTTATTATGACAAAGTTCAGCACAGAAGAAAAGCA
>JAFGXF010000130.1 GCA_016936755.1 Anaerolineaceae bacterium
GTATCGCGAGGATTGGAAGACTGATCTCGAACGTGCAGCCTTGTTTGTCAAGTGTCTGCAGCAACGTAACCACACGATGCGTCGTCTGATGCAACGACTGGTTTCCATACAAAAGGAGTTTATTGATCACGGTGAGGTTTATCTCAAACCGTTGACCCGTGCTTCATTATCGATTGAATTGGAGGTGCACGAATCGACCATATCGCGCGCTGTTTCATCCAAAACCGTTCAGTTGCCAAACCGTCGTATCATCCCGATGTCGAAGTTTTTCGACCGCAGCTTGAATCTGCGCACCATCCTCAAGAATATCATCGTGCAGGAAAGGCGCCCGCTGAGCGACTCTGAATTGGTCAAGGCACTGGATGCCCGCGGATATAAGATCGCCCGCCGTACGGTGGCCAAATACCGTGCTATGGAAGGGATCTTACCCGCTCATTTGCGTCACGCATGATATAGAGCTGCCGGCTGCCATGGATGATATCCGAGCTTATCAATCGGTTCTGCCTGAGAATTGGCGGCATAAAAAAAACTCCATACTGGATGACCTTGAAAACATCCTGAATTATATTGATGCGCCTGTTTTGGCTATATCAGACACAGGTGTCATCCTGTATACCAACAGCCCACTGCTTGATCTGACTTCCTATAATCTTGAAGAATTGATTGGTGTCCATGTTAATATCATCCTGCCGGAATTTCCTTTTAAAGATGATTCCACTATCATTCAAACCACGCTTACCCGTCAGTTACGCAGCCCACTCAATGTCAAGCTTCACCATATTACATTCGAGAGACAACATGACTTCGACCTGCTGGTCATCCATGCACCCGGTTCGGTTCTGGGTGCATTCGTAGGCCCACTCAGTAAACCTGGTGTGTTTTCAGCACTGATCGATCTGTCACGACTCAGTTTATTGCCCAACCTGCCTGATACCATCACATCAGCAATCAATATCTCACAGGTTTTACTGGATGCACAAATCATTTGTCTGTATACTGCAGAAGGGCGACAACCCGTTTTCAGACGCAGTGATGATTCTCTGCCACATGCTGATGAGAGTTTACCTTTAACAATCAATCCAAGTGATATTCAGGAACTTAAGCTACCATTCCTGTGGCGACCGGGTAAGAAGACTGGTACTGAACTACACAAACATGCCAAAACCAGTGGGTTGAGTTACCTGGCCAGTGTTCCGTTGGGTGAAGAGAACAGCTGGTCAGGACTCCTGGTATGTGGAGATCGTCAGGCAGATCCTTCTGATACACTTCTGCGAATGTTGGAAATTATCGCACAGGTGTTATGGTCCGCAATCAGTCACCAAATATCAGTAACCAATCTTAACCTTTCATCCATCAACACCGCACGATCGCTGTTAATCCGGGATGCGATCGCTGAGAATGCCCAGGAAGGGGTCCTGCTGCTGAAACCTGACCTGAGCATATGTGAGCTGAATCCTTCTGCAGAATTGATCCTGGGTTATGCCAGCCATGAAGTCACCGGACGACCAGTAGCAGATGTTCTTATCGGAACGGATAGCCTGACTTCGGCTTACAATACCGCTTTACAGGGTATTCCCATATCCAATCTCGGCATCATCAAACTGCACCGACGAAACGGCAGTTCATTTCCGGTTGAAATTCAGATCTACCCGATCGAAAACCAGGGTACCGTCCATGGAATCGTTGTTTTCCTGCACGATATCACAGAGAACGAACAGATTCGCGTAAAAACCCAGCAACTCGAGCAACGCGCTGTTTTGGGAGAAGTTTCTGCTATTTTTGCGCACGAGGTACGCAATCCCATCAACAATATCAGCATGGGCCTGCAATTGCTGGGGTCCAAATTTAAAACGGATGATCCCAATCATGAGTTGATCAGCCGTCTTCAAACGGATTGCACACGGCTGACCCACTTGATGGAATCGGTATTATCTTTTTCACGCCCGATGGAATTCAAGATGGAACCGACAGACCTCCCGGTCTTGTTGCAACGCATTCTTGACCGCTGGCGGCCGCGCCTCTCACGTGCCAATGTGGAATCCGTTTTTCAGCCGGACGCCAACACCCCCCCGATTATGGGTGATCCACGCACACTCGAACAGGTCTTCACCAATTTGATCAGCAATGCTGTCCAAGCGATGAGCGCAAATGGAAAAGGCACTCTGGGCATAAAAACCCAGGCTTATCAGACATCAGATGACCTCTCGGCTGAGGTAACCGTATCCGATAACGGTCCGGGAATTCCACCTGAGATCCGCGAACATATCTTTGAGCCATTTGTAACCACCAACGCCGGTGGCACGGGGTTGGGTCTGGCGATCACCCGTCGAATTGTCAATGCACATCATGGTACCATCCAGGTCGATAGTTTTCCCGGTGGTACAATATTCCACGTACACATTCCCGCATATTCAAAAGGAAAATCATGACAGCAACCATCCTGGTCGTTGACGACGAAGAAAATGCCCGTTTATTCATCAGCGATTTCCTGAATCAGAAAGGCTACGAGGTAAAAGGGGTCGCGAATTTAAAGGATGCCCGTACACGGGTAAACGAAGGTGTGGCCGACATCATCCTGCTGGATGTCCAATTACCCGATGGCTTTGGAACAGACTTGCTGCGTGAAACCGCCAGCATGCCACTTCGCCCTCCCATAATCATCATCACTGCTCATGCCGATATCGACATGGCGGTCGAGGCAATGAAGAATGGGGCACATGATTTCCTTCAGAAACCGATTGAACTTGAACAGCTGGAACGCTCGGTTCAGCGTGCCACTGAACTGGTAGCCATGCGCCGTGAATTGAATCACCTGCGGCAGAACCAACGCGGCAAGGTCGATTTTGTCATCGGACAATCACCAGGCATGCTTTCGGTGGTCGCCCAAGCTGAGCGGGCAGCCACTGTATCCGCCTCTGTCCTCATCACCGGTGAAACAGGCACCGGTAAAGATCTTCTAGCCCGTTTCATTCACCAGCGTGGTCCGCGTGCCAATAAACCTTATGTAGCCATCAACTGTGCGGCAATTCAAAGTACCGTTTTAGAATCTGAGTTGTTTGGTTACGAACCGGGTGCCTACACCAGCGCCGAAAAACGTAAAGAGGGTTTGATGGAAGTAGCCGATGGCGGCATCCTTTTTCTGGATGAGATCTCTACCATGGGGGTTGACACCCAGGCGAAGCTTCTACGAGCTGTCGAGGAACAGGCATTTCGCCGGGTCGGTGGTACAGCATTGATCAAGGTCGATTTTCAGCTGATTGCGGCCTCAAACCGCGACCTGCCAATGTTGATCAAGGAAGGTGCTTTCCGCGAGGATCTGTATTATCGTTTGAAGGTTGTTGATCTGCATTTACCCCCTCTGCGTGAACGTAAAGCTGATATCCCTGAACTGGTTGGTTTGATCATGCATCAACTCAATCCACGTATGGGTTTGAATATTCAGGATATCGATCCGCATGCGATGGAAAAGCTTGTGGCATACGACTGGCCGGGAAATATCAGACAGCTGGCTAACGCCATTGAACGGGCTATGTTGTTCTGTGATGAAGCCAGTCTGGGGCTGCAGCATCTTCCACCCGAAATCGTAACAAAACCCAAAATGAAATAAAAGCCTGGCATATTTATTGCACCGATACCTCCTGAGGATTATTCATCAGGAGGTTTTCATGTTCAACAGTATCGACGAAGCATTCATGTGGATGGCAACCATCATCTTTTTTATCGGTGTGGTTGTTCTGCTGATCGGTATCATCATTCTGGTGGTTCAAGCATCCGGCCGGAATGTCAAGACTGTAACTGATTCTGTCTCCAAGCTGGCGCAACGCGGTATAGCCGAGGATGTGGCTGGCCTGGTCGGCAATGCCTCTTCGCTGATGAGCAGCATGAATGAAATGGTACGCTCATCCGCCGGAATCGGTATTACATTGATCATCACCGGCGCTGCGCTGGTGGCTGCTGCTTATTTCATTTTTCTGCAATTAGGATAAAAATCCATCCACTGGAGACAATATGGCGAGTGTGGGGTTCCTGAAACAACTTAGACAACTCCTCCTGGAAGGAGACTGGCAACCAGTCCTTTCCGCCCTGCGTCAGGATGCCCTGGTGTGGCAAGCCTTGCAGGATGAGATCATCTGCAACCAGGCACTTCAAAACTGTGGTGCAGATGCCAGTGCCTGGAATCCAGCCAGGCTGGGTTTACTGAAACTCGGTTTTAATCTGCCAACCAATGTGCTGCGGAATACACCCACCAGTCAACTTGAGCCGGAACTTGCAGGTCAGCTGTATAACCTGTCAAACACTCCGCATATCGCCCAGGCTGAGTTGGGTGATGCGATGCTGGTAGCCCTCCTGGCACGCGAAGCATATGATCAATCCAACCAGTGGCCACAAGCCCTGGCGGATCTGTTAAACACGCATGCTGAGTTTGCACCCACGACACTGGCATGCCTGTTCGCCATAGCCCCTGATCCGGTCGCCTTGTTGACCTCCTGTCTGACCGGTGACCTGATCCAGGATACGGATGTACGTCGGCGACTGTTGATGCACGCCATCCTATCCAACCCAATGCGTTCCGACCAGCGGATCAGCCTGTTGGTGTTGATCCTTTCCGGTCTATCAAATGAGGAACAATTGGATTTCCTGGCATGGATGAAAGCCAACAAACTTGATCATCTTGCCAGCCCGGCAGCAGCAAGATTGCTGGGAAAAGTAAATTCAGGGGAAGATCTGCCAGACATGAGTAATCCAATGACAGACAACATACCATTTGATGTTGACATGGTTTATACCCAGGCCATGCTTCAAAAAATGAGTGGAAGAGTTACTGAAAGCAAACAAACGCTTGCGAATGCTCTTGATCAACTTAAGACCCGCCAGGATAGATTACTGGATGCTTTGGATACGGTCGACGCTCCCGTCACAAATGCCCGCACACCAGACGAGAACTGCCAGAATGTAGAAAACGGCGCGGTTGAACCCCGAAATCATGACATGGATGTGGATGATCTGATAAATCGCATCAGTCAACACCTGCATTCAGGTGATCTGGAAAGTGCCGGTGCATTGATCGCTCATGCACAGTCCCTTTTCCCGGATAAATCAGAATTTGTACGTCTTCAAGCGGAACTTGCCCGCCAGCAAGGGAAACCAGGTGAGGCCATCGACGCACTTCAAGCCGCGGTGATGCTCAATCCCGATGATCTGTCCTTACGTAAGATGCTGGCTGTAACATATGAAGAACAGGGGAATTGGAAAGACGCTCTGGTGGAGCGTCGCAGTATATTAAAGTATTTCCCGGAACCTCCGGAGCAGGAACTACTATCACTGGCAGCAACTGCCATCCGTGCCGGACAATTAGGAATGGCAGAAACAGCCTGCCAAACGGTTTTGGAACTGGAACCGAACAACGGGCAGGCGAATGCCACCTATGGTGAATTGCTGCATGCCAAAGGGGATGATGAGAAGGCACTCTTGCATCTGACACGCGCCACCACCCTTTCTCCCGGTCTGCCATCACCATGGCTGGTCATCAGCCGTATCTATCGCGATCAGGGTAATGAAAGTTTTTCCAAGAACACCTTAAAGGCTGCTGCACAGGTATTGCCTGACTCACCTGAGATCCAGTTTGCATTGGGAGAAAATTGTCTGGCAAATCGCTCGCCATCTGAAGCCCTGGTTTATCTTCGAAAAGCGTACAAGTATGATCCCACTTCACCAATTATTCGACAGCGGCTGGCAGAAAACTTGACCAGTCTGGGATTGTTCAACGAGGCGGATCGAATCCTCATGGATGCCCGCCAGGTGCAGCCTGAGAATCCCACTCTCTTACAGATCCATACACGATCCCTGTTGGGCCAGAACCGGCTGGATGATGCATTGGATGCCATTATTCTGGCCTTGAAGTTACAACCAGGAAATACGACTGGTTTCAGGCTTCTATCAGAGCTTCTTGAGGCAACTTACACAGCCGGAAATGACCTTTCACAAACATTATCTGCGCATCCCGACCTGAAAGGCATGCTGGCATATATACAGACCAGCCTTGAGAAAGTCATCCGATCCGAACCTGAATTACTTGAGTTGCAAATATTGTCAGCCGACCTGATGTTCGAATGTGGTGACAAAGAAGAGGCGATTACCCTTTACCAGAGTCTGCTGCAGAAACTGCCCTTCAATCACCCACTCCTGTGGCGTACCCAGTTCGGTTTGGGTAAGCTGGCGCTGCATGTGGGAAAGTTGGATACAGCGCTGGTAGCTCTCAAGGAAGCCGTCAAATTAAAACCGGAACATTGCGACATTCTAAAAGCGCTGGCAGAGACTTATCTTTCAGTCAACCTGTCACGTGAGGCGCTGGAGACCTCGTTCTCTGTTGTCAATTTACAGGCAGGTGATCCAAAAAGCTATCTCTGGCAGGCGTATCTTTGCTTAAAAATGAACGATCCTGAAGAAGCAGCCACAGCCATTGAGAAAGCCATGACGCTGGAACCTGAAAATCCTGATCTGATTCTTATGCATGCTCGTGCATTGTTGGCAGCCGGCAGCGCTGAAGCCGCCCTCGCCCGGTTGGATGCAGTAACCTCCCGCACTGATCTGCCGGTTAACACATTAGCATCCGCTGCAACGTTGTATTCTGAGCTTGGCCACCCCTCAAAGACCAGTTCATGTCTTAAAAAAGCAGTGGAAAGTGATCCGACTCCACGTATCGACTTGTTAACACAACTTGCAGATGCTTATGCCAGCCAGGATCAGCCTGAAGCTGCCTTGCGTACACTTGACCAGGCATTAGCCATCCATGAAAATGATGAGCAATTGGTGCTAAAGCGTTGCACTCTGCTGGGAAAACTGGGTCAGTCGTCTGAAGCCCGTAATTATCTTTCGAAATTATTATCATCAGATCAATCTTCTCATTGGTCGATCAGCACAATCAGTCAAATGCAATTCCGCCTGGCCGAGCTGCTGCGTGAATCCGGCGATATTAACGGCGCACTCGCAGCCGCCCTGGAAGCCCAGAAGCTGGATAGCGAGAATCACAGCCTTCAAAACCTGGTACTGCAACTCCAGCGTTCCTCCATATTATTAGAAGCTGATATCCTTCAGAATCACATTCAGGATGTATTCGGTCAACCAGTCAATGATCCGGATTATCCATTAACCCTGTCTGAAGCAGCATTGGAATGCAATTTACTGGATGAGGCAAGCAGCGTTTTTGAGTTATGTAATGAAGACTCTGACCCCGTACGAGTGGACGCATTAAAAGCACGATTCGATTCTCTGGCAGGCGAGATACAGGATGCACGCGAGAACTTTACCACTGCTCTTAACAACCGAAAGGAAGCTGCATCATTTAATATTAAACTTGCCCGCCTGATCTCACTGGCAACCAGTGCACTATCCCTGAAACTGTGGCGCCAAGCTGTTGAACTCAGTCTGTCTGCTCATGAACTCGCACCACAGGAACCCTTACCTGCCCTTCTGGTAATTAAAGCAGCCGTATTCGAGGCCGAGGAGAATGAGCTGTGCGATTCCCTGAAGATCCAAGCACATCGTCCGGAATCCACAGGACTGACTGCTGAAGTACTTCAGCAGCTGGTGGAAACACTGTCAGCAATTACCAACAACGATCTGGCTTACTGGCTGTCACGCGCTGCCCGTTTATTCGGTTCGATCACAGATAAAACAGCCCTTATTTCTCCCCCGGCACTCCACCCACAGGAATTGGCTGGCAGTATCTTCTTGTTAATGGCAGCTGGTTTAATCCGTGAAGTGGATCAGCTGATGGAAATCCATCCAGACGACCCGCATTTGCTTCGTTATCGCGCCTGTGCATTATTGGAACATGAACCTGCCACCTCTGCAAAAGATGCTGAACTTCTTCTGGAACAGGATCCGTGCGATCCAGTGGCGTTGGCGCTTAAAGCCTGGAGTAAACAGGATGATGCAATCATCGCATTTGAAGCCATTGAAAATGCACTGGCCATATGGAATGATGAACCCGAGTGGCATACACTTGCCATCAATCTCTGCAGGGAATCAGGCAACACCCAGGGTCGGATTGATCACTGTCTGGAGTTGGTCAAACTGTTCCCTGATTCTCCAATATATCAACTATCTGCAGGCAATGCTCTGCTTGAAGCAGGTCAGACCGAACAGTCCATTAATTGCCTGAGGCGGGCTGTATTGCTCAATGGAAATGATAAGCAAGCCTGGATGCTACTCGGGCAGGCATATCATCTGGCCGGAAATAAAACCGAAGCCCTGGATGCACTTGAGCGTGCAATTGCGCTTGACCCGGATGACACAGAGCCTCTGTTGTTATCTGGACGGGTCGCTTTGGCAGCTGAATCATTTGACCTGGCTGCCATACGGGCTCGCCAGATATTGGAAATGGATCCAGAGGAGCCGGGTGGATTGCTGTTGTTAACCGGAACACTGGCAAAACAAGGAAGGCAAGAAGAAGCCCTTCATATGCTGGAATCAGCTTCCACCGCCCTTCGTAAAACATTGCCAGTGCAAGTCGAACAACTCATGCTGACCCAGGCGATCAAAGGGCCCAAAGCCATTTTAGACCAGCTTGAAACCCTGAGTGCACGCAACCATGAGGACCCTCGTGTACTAAAAGCATTAGCGGAGTGTTACAGTGCCATCGGTCAAAGCGAGGAAGCTGAACGATCCGCTATGGAAGCGCTCAACCTTGATCCTGGAGATGCCGGACTTCATTATCTGGCCGGGAAAACGCAACGTGCCAAAGGTCAGCTCGATCAGGCCATCGATCATCTTTCTGAAGCCATTCGATTGGAACCAGTCAACGTTGAAGCATACTTGGAACTGGCACATGCCTATGAGGATCGGCGGCAGTATGAGCAGGCTGTGCGGGTCTACCAGCAAGCCACCATTGTATGTCCAGATGATCACCGCCCATACATGCAAGCCGGGATGTTACTTAAAAACAGTGCAGACTTCGCAGCCGCAGAGGTGATGCTCCAGAAAGCATCCAGTCTGGCTCCGGCGGACATGAATATTCACAGTCAGTTGAATGCACTGAGGGCTCTCAATTTCGTACACCATACACAGGATGCAATAACGAGGTCATAATGGATCATTCCGTGAATAATTACGATTACTCCAAGCCCATTGACAGAGAATTGATACTGCAGTTGTGTACCACTGCGTTAAATGAACGTGAGTATCGTTTCGTTCGCCAGGCATCATTAATGTGGATGGCTGCCTACCCCGGTGACTTTCGTATGAATTTCCTTCTTGCCCGCGCACTGATGTTGGAAAGCAAGATCACCCAGAGTCTACCGATCTTGAAAAAGATCAATGCAACCGATCCTGAGTTCCTGCCAGCGGTAAAAGCTCTGGCTGATCACCCAAACGCTGATGCGGCTGTTCTGAAAAACGCACGCATCGACAGATATATTCTGGATGATGAGCAGGTTGTCTTAAACAGCCAGCCAGGCTGGGTAAATGCGACCAAAGAAGCTCGTAAACTGTTACAGGCAGGTGATCATATCCAAGCAGAAGTGATCATACAATCTGCGCTGATTCAAAATATCCAATCCTCATTACCAGCCATCCAACACCTAGCCATCTGCCATTTAAAACAGGATTACACTGCCCTGTTAACCTTGGGAGAGTTATATGCCGAGCGTTATCCTGATTGTGTGACGATAATTCTATATCTGGCAGAAGCCTGCATGCAAAATAATGAGGATGCCCGTGCGGTCACACTTTTACATCAGTGTGTATCGTTGGATGCCGCAGCGGAAGTGCCAACCCGCATCTGGGGTGTACATTTTCCCTATCGCCCGTTATGGCCATCCAAAATGGAAATGGTATTTGACCTGCCCATACCTGCGGCAGTTGCCACCAGCATGGGTTGGAATGCCATCGCAGCCCCGCCACCCGTTGTAACCGGAACTCCCCCTGCAGAGAATGAACTCATCGAATCTCCGGATGGCTCAACGATCATGACCACGCCGGTGGATACAAGCGATCCGTATTTGAACACCGAACCAGGCAGAATCGGAAGCAAGCAAAAACGCAATCAGGGTACAGCCCATGCCACATTAACAGCCCAGGAACTCGATAGTGTGAGAGATACATTTGACAGACTTGCGGAACGTATGAAGACACCTGCTATCAGCCGTTATGACGGAAGATTTCCAGTTTATGTGCTCCTCACAACCCGCCAGGGTCTTGAGAAGCAGTATGGACCCCAGACCGCGAAGATGATTGAAGGTCTGTTAAGTGAGTTGTCATTATCGATTTCCAGACAACCCGGTTGGGGTTCACTTGTTTTATGCGTTGACCAGCCAGCGTCAACAGCAGCATATGGTTTGAGTGCGGCTGCTTATGGCGATGCCAATCAAATCAAGCTGGCGGTTTCTGATCTTGACAATGCTCTTGTGAAAAAGGGACAAATGATTGGGGTTTTACTGATTGTTGGAAGTGAACAAGTTGTGCCTTTCCACCATCTTCCCAATCCTACCGAAGACAGTGATGCCTTTGTCACCTCGGATAATCCTTATGCCTCTATTGATGAGAATTATTTTGTTCCCGAATGGCCCGTCGGACGTCTTTCCGGTGGTTGCGGATCCGACTCAAGCCTGCTTGTCCGGCAGATCCGCGCCATGATCAATCATTACAACGGAGAGCATCGGAAAGGTCAGTGGTGGAGTCGTATTCCTGTGCTCAATTCCATGATCGGGTATTTCCTGTCAAATGAATATATGAACGGATATAAATCAAGTTTTGGTTATACAGCACAGGTTTGGAAAAACTCCTCGTTTTCAGTCTTCAAACCGATCGGAACCGAACGGAGCCTGCTGGTTTCACCACCAGTGGTGACAGGCACACTCTGGCAATCCGGATTGTTACCCGCACGCATGGCTTACTATAACCTGCACGGATTAAATGACTCCAGTGAATGGTATGGTCAGAAGAGCGCCTCCGGACCCAACAGTCTGCCTGATTATCCGGTGGCTCTCAGCGAACGCGACTTCACCAGCAATCGTAAACCTCCCCGAATCATTTTCAGTGAGGCCTGTTATGGCGCATCGATTGAGAGCAAGAATGAAAATGAATCTCTGGCCTTGAAATTCTTGTCCGGCGGCTCTGCTGCATTGATCGGCTCAACATGCATTGCGTACGGAAGTGTCGCCAACCCACTTACCGCTGCAGATCTACTCGGTAATGCTTTCTGGCAGAATGTCAAGAACGGTCAACCAGTCGGTTTTGCACTGATGAATGCCAAGATCAGTCTCGCCAAATTGATGCACTCCCGGCAAGGTTACCTGGATGGCGAGGATCAAAAAACACTTCTCTCTTTCATCCTGTTGGGCGATCCACTGGCCAGTACGATCGAGAAATCCGCTCTGCCGAAGCATATGATCCGCCTGGAAGAGATGGAAGCCATGAAGATGATCACAGATCATGAGGCTGTGCCCACGGAAATGGATGTCGTACCTGCAGAGATGGTCCAACAGGTCAAGCGGGTTGTCGCCAAATACCTGCCCGGATTGTCAGATGCAGAATTAAGTGTACGTCAGGGAGAGTGGGAAGGCTGTTGCAATGGCAAAACCATCCAAAGTCCCGCACGCGATCCGCGTTACGTTGTGACGTTGAGCAAGCAGGTTAAGGTTGCCAAGTACATGCACCACCACTACGCGCGTTTCACCTTTGATACTCGCGGTAAGATCATTAAAGCTTCCGCATCCCGTTAAAAAGGCTCGCCGCTGGGTACCGGAGGCAGGCCTGGATCAAAAGAGCGGACCAATTGAACTGCACCCCAAAAGTTGGACAATAAATCCAACCGAGGAGGTGCAGTTTTATTATGACAAAGTTCAGCACAGAAGAAAAGCA
>JAFGXF010000131.1 GCA_016936755.1 Anaerolineaceae bacterium
GATGGGCCGCTGCGACATCATCCTGACCACGGGAGGGTTGGGGCCAACGGTGGATGATCCCACCCGCCAGGCTGTGGCAAATGCACTCGGGGTCGACCTTGTATTTCACAGCGAGTCGTGGGAACAGATCGAAGCGATCATGACCCGCTACGGTCGCAAAGCCAGCGAGAACAACCGCCGCCAAGCCTGGATACCCGCAGGCGCTGAAGTGATTCAGAATCCAGTCGGCACCGCACCAGCATTTATCGCCAATCAGTCTGGTCGGGCGATTGCCTGCCTGCCGGGTGTGCCGCGGGAAATGGAATTGCTCTTCCTGCAGGGTGTCCAGCCGTACCTTCGAGCACATTTCCACCTAACGAGCGCCATCCAGAGCCGCACCCTGCACACCGCCGGTATGGGTGAATCACAGGTGGATGAATTGATCGGCGATCTTGAGCTGCAAAGCAATCCGACTGTTGGTCTGCTTGCCAGCCCTGGCCGGGTCGATATTCGAATCGCAGCCAAGGCAGAATCACAAGCTGAGATCGATACAATGCTCTCAGAAGCAGAGGCGATCATCCGCGGGAAACTGGGTAACGCCATCTTCGGCACGGATGAACAGACACTCGAAGAGGTGACCGAGGCGGTTTTGGCTGATCAAAATCAGACAGCCATCCTGATCCTGAATGGTTTTGGAGAAAGCCTGGGCTTGAAAATGATGAAATCCGAACAGCTGAAGGTCAAATACCAGCCAAACCCGCTTGTGCCAGAGGAAATCGAAACCAAATGGCAGGAAACCCAAAAACTGCCAGCCAACATCACCAGTCTGGCAACATTATTTCCGGTTGAAAACCGACATCATTTTGATTTATTGATCAAAACACCAGCCGGCGAAAAGCATATTTGCCGCACCTATGCCGGCCCGCCCCAAATGGCACCCGCCTGGGCTGAGACGATCAGCCTGGATAGTATCCGTCGCCTGATAATATGATAAAGAGGACAGAATGCAAATAGATACCCTGTTAACCAACGCGCATGTACTGACCATGGACCCTGAATTTCACCAATACCGCCCGGGCGCAATCGCCATCAATGAAAGCCGCATCCTGGCGGTCGGCGAGCAGAAGGCACTTGAGAAGGAATTCACCTCCAGGGAATGTATTGACTGCAATGGCAAAGTGGTCATGCCCGGTTTGGTGAACACCCATACACATGTGCCCATGTCACTGATGCGTGGCCTGGCGGATGACCTGCGGCTGGATGTCTGGCTGAACGGTTACATCTGGCCGGTCGAACGGGAATACGCCACCCCGGAGTTTGTCAGACTGGGAACCAAGATCTCCTGTGCTGAAATGATCCGCAGCGGTGTGACCTGTTTTGCAGATATGTATTTCTATGAATCCGAGGTCGCTCAGGCAACTGCCGAAGCCGGGATGCGCGCACTCTGCTCACAATCCATCCTGAAATTCCCCACGCCCGATGCCCGGGATTATGAAGAAGCGCTGGAAAAGACTCGCGAGTTCATTAAAAAATGGAAGGGGCACCCGTTGATCGTGCCATCTATTGCTCCGCATTCCGTTTACACCACCACCCCGGATATTTTGAAACGCTGTGCAGAGATGGCGATCGAATTTGATATCCCGCTGCACACGCACATATCTGAAACCGCACTGGAAGTGGAGAATATGCGGAATGATACCGGCATGCCGGTCGTCCCATACGTCAAGAAACAAGGCTTGCTGGAAGCAAAAGTGCTGGCAGCTCACTGCGTGCATATCGATGAAGGCGAGATGCGCACCCTAGTTCATGCCAATGCCGGCATCGCACATAATCCCTCCTCCAACCTCAAGCTGGCTTCAGGTATCGCTCCGGTTTGGAAAATGCTCGAACTTGGTGCCAATGTGGGCATCGGTACCGACGGACCGGCATCCAACAATGACCTGGACATGTTCGAGGAGATTCGCCTGGCTGCCTTTCTGGCCAAGGGTGCCAGCGGGGATCCGACCACCCTGCCTGCCCAACAGGCAATCGAGATGGCCACCCGCATGGGTGCTGAAGCAATGCACATGGGTGATATCACCGGTTCACTGGAAACCGGCAAGGCCGCTGACCTGATCCTGGTGGATTTGACACCCCTGCATAACTCCCCCAATTTCGAGCGCGATCCCAATGGGACATATGCCCAATTGGTCTACGCCACACATGGCAGTGATGTTTCTGATGTGATGGTCAATGGGCAATGGCTGATGCGTGAACACAAGCTGACCACACTTGATGAATCCGACCTGCTGGCACAGGCGGCGGTGTATGCCAAACAGATTGATGCATTCCTGCTGGTTCGTGAACGCTCACTGCTTTCCAAGCTGGTGGCTATCAGCAGCACAACCGAGGAAGAGAGTTTTGAGATCCAATCCAAGGTCCCGATCGAAGATTTCACGCCTGTACTGGCTGCATTGAAGAAACCGAGCGTGAAAATTCTGCGCGAACGCCATTACCACCAGTTCGACACCTATTTCGAGTTTGAAGACAACTCCGAAGGCCGGATTCGTTATCGTGAGGATCACTTCATTGAGCCGGATGGTTCGACATCGAATGTGCGCAGCCGGCTGACCTTGATTGGACAGGCACGCGAACGATCCTTCCCACATGAGGTAATCCTCTCGCGCAGTCGTTACCTGGCTCCGGCCACCCAGAGTCTGCGGTTCTTCCGCGAATACTTCAAACCGACTGGCATTACCGAGATCGAAAAGGATCGCCTTCGTTTCCTGATCGAGTATAAGGATACCGAGTTCTTTGTTAATCTGGATGAGGTCATCAATCCAAAACTTGGCAAATTCCTCGAGATCAAGAGTAAAACCTGGAGTCTTTCGGACGCTGATCATAAAGCCCATCTCACAGCTGAATTGATCGCTTTCCTGGGGGTAACCACCGGGAATGCCGTGCCAGAGGATTACATCGAGGTGGCCAGAAAAGCCTGACATGGCTGCTCTGCTGCGCGTCCTGTTCATGGTGGCTGAAGCCGCCCCTTTCATCAAGGTCGGCGGTCTGGGCGATGTTGGTGGTTCCCTGCCCCTTGCATTAAATAATTCCGGTGGTGATGACCTGGATATCCGGCTGGCAATCCCCCATCATGCAGGGATATCTCTGAATGGGGTGAAATTAAAACGGCTCGAGAATGTCAAGTTACCTGCCAGAGGCGGGGTCCTCACTGCGACAGTTCATTCATTTCATCATAACGGCCTGACGATCTACCTGATCGGTGGCGATGCAATTAACACGAGTACGGCTGTGTACATGGCAGACCCCCAACAGGATGGCCGTAAATACACCTTCTTTTCTCTGGCTGCGCTTGAGTTGACCAGGAAACTCAACTGGGCACCTGATATCCTGCATGCCAACGACTGGCACACGACTCCAGCTGTTACAGCCATCAGAACACGATACAAAAACGACGGTTTCTTTCAGAAAATCAGAACGGTGCTGACACTGCACAACCTGCCCTACATGGGTGATGGCACCTGCTTCCCGGAATTCGGGCTCCCCCATGACACCAGCAGCCGACTGCCGGAATGGGCCCGTCGTCTGCCGTTACCACTTGGCTTGCTGCATGCAGACCGTATCATAGCTGTATCACCCAGTTACGCGCATGGTATCTTAACTGAAGAATTCGGATGTGGCCTGCAAGACTTCCTGGCCACGCGCAAGCCCGCTTTGCATGGCATACTGAATGGGTTGGATTACACCATCTGGGACCCGGAGCAGGATAAACACATCGATCAGAATTATTCAACCAAAGACATTCAACTGCGGGCGGTAAACAAGCTGGCATTACTTGAATCAATTGGTTTGAACCCAAAACCGAATACGCCCCTGCTGGGTATGGTCAGCCGGCTCGACAATCAGAAAGGTATTGACCTGGTTTTTGAATCCTTGCAGGCGTTGAAACAACCAAACTGGCAGTTCATTCTGGTTGGCACAGGCGATCCAGAACTCGAAAATGCTGCCCGCAAACTCCAGGCAGAGTTCCCGGACCGGGTCTGGGTTGTATTGCGTTACGATGAAAGCCTGGCACACCAGGTATACGCCAGCGCGGATGTGCTGCTGATGCCTTCCCGCTATGAACCCTGCGGCCTGGCTCAATTGATCGCCATGCGGTATGGATGCGTGCCGGTGGCCACCCGTGTGGGCGGATTGCAGGATACCATCCGCGATCACCCGAAAGGCCGCGGTCAGACCGGTTTTCTATCTGATCGTGTTACTGTGAAAGACTTTACAGCAACAATTCGGCGGGTATTGAAAATTCAACGAGATCCACCTGCCTGGCGTGATATTCAGAAACGCGGCATGCATCTGGATTTCAGCTGGGACCAGTCAGCCAAAAAATACATCAAACTTTATCACACACTGGCAGATGAATAACATCATGACCCCCCCAAATCGATGTTCCGGAATTATCCTGCATCCCACCAGCCTGCCCGGACCAGACGGTATCGGAGATCTTGGTCCAGAAGCATACCGCTGGGTGGATTTTCTCAACCAGGCTGGATGCTCGATCTGGCAGGTGCTTCCGCTTGGGCCAACCGGTTATGGCGATTCACCCTACCAGTGCTTTTCCGCTTTTGCCGGTAACCCATATCTGATCAGCCCAGCGCTTCTGCTGGACACAGGTCTTTTAAACGCAAGTGACCTGGAAGACCGCCCGTCCTTTCCTTTAAACTCAGTGGATTACGGACCGGTGATCGCCTGGAAGCTCAAGCTGCTGGACCAGGCTTTCGAGCGGTTCACCCGCAGGCCACGTAAACGCATGGCAGAATCATTTGCTCAATTTCGCTCCGAACAGAAACGATGGTTGGATGACTTCGCCCTGTTCATGGCGATCAAACAGTCACTCGGAGGGATCGCCTGGGGTGAGTGGCCGGAACCAGTGCGCATGAGGGAAGCGACGGCTGTCAGCAAAATCCGCAAGTTGCTGATGCAGGATATCCATCGTCATGCTTTTCGGCAATATCTCTTCCATGTCCAATGGAACAACCTGAAAAGTTATGCCAATCGCAGTGGCATCCGGATCATGGGCGACATGCCCTTGTACATCGCTTATGACAGCTCGGATTGCTGGTCACACCGTGATCTCTTCACTGTCGATAAAAAGGGGCAATTGACATTGGTGGCAGGTGTACCTCCAGATTACTTCTCGCCAACCGGTCAGTTATGGGGTAATCCACTCTACCGTTGGCAGGTGCATGCTCAAACTGACTATGCCTGGTGGACTCAACGTACCCGTTCAGCCTTGAGTCTATTCGATTACGTCCGTATCGATCATTTCAGGGGATTTGCAGCCTACTGGGAGGTCAAAGCCGGTGCCAAAACAGCTGAACATGGACGCTGGGTGAAAGGGCCCGGCGCCAGGTTCTTTAAAGCCCTTGGTAAAACCATCAAACCACTGCCAATCATCGCTGAAGACCTGGGTGTGATCACGCCGGACGTGGTGACGCTGCGTGAAGCCTTCGAACTGCCTGGCATGAAAATCCTTCAGTTTGCTTTCAGCGGACCGGATAACGCCTTCCTTCCGATCCATTACCCGACGCACTGCGTAGCCTACACCGGCACGCATGACAACGACACTTCACTGGGCTGGTACCAGGCAGCACCTCCAACCGAACAGGATTTCTGTCGCCGTTACCTGGCGAGTCCCGGAGAAAACATAGCCTGGGATTTCATACGCGCTGTGTGGAGCTCAGTGGCAAATATTGCCATGGCACCCATGCAAGACATACTCGGCCTGGATACCAATGCACGTATGAATTACCCCAGCACGCAGGGTGGCAACTGGTCCTGGCGCCTTTTGCCAGGATCAGCCAGCATTGAACTGGCTGAAAGCCTCTACGAGATGAACCTGGTGTATGACCGGTTGAAAGAAAGCTAGGGATGATTCGAGGCCGGTTGAAAAGACCGGCCCAACTCCGTCCAGGAAGCCAGCCCGATTCCGAGCAGTATCAACAGCCCCCCCACCACCATGATCGTTGTTGGTATCTCGTTCAGCAGCAATATCGCCAGAATGGACGAACCAATCGGTTCGCTCAACAAGACAACCGCCACAAAAGCAGCCGGCAGGTAACGCAATCCCCAGTTTATCGATGAATGACCGATCAACTGCGGTACCAGTGCCAACAGCAAGAACCACAGGTATGTCACAGGCTGGTAACCACTCAATGGCAGCCCGGCAACCAGTACCGTTACCAACAGGATCAATCCAGCACTGCCATAAACCGTGAAGGTATATACCGGCAGCGATGTAAAGACCCTTAATCTGCGGCCAATGATGATATAACCGGCGCCGAACAGCGCTCCCAGCAGTGCCAGGAAATCACCCCACAGTGAATTCGGGTTTACATTCGGTTGAGTGCCCACCCCCAATACGGTATCATTCAGGCTGATTAAAACCCCACCTGAAAGCGCAATGAGCATGCCGGCAGCCACCCAGCGACTGATCCGTTCCTTCAGGAATATGCGTGAGAATAAAGCCACCCACAATGGATTGGTTGCCACCAGAACCACCGCACTGGCAACGCTGGTATATGCCAGCGAAGATATCCAGGTGGCAAAGTGCGCGGCAAGGAACAATCCGGAACAAGCCAATAATCCCAGATTGTTGCGCTTCAGCGCTTTTAATTCCGGGCGATAACGGATCAGGACAAACGGCATCAGGATCAGTGTGGCCAGGCACATTCTCCAGGCAGCAATGACCAGAGAAGGTGCGTTTTGCTGCGCGAAGCGGATCAATATGGCGGCTGTGGATGTGGCCAGCGTACCAATAATCACCACAAGCTCGGGAATCAAAACCCTGCGCTTGTCAGATATCGCTGAATGAGGCTGTTTGGTGGGTGATTTGCTTGACAAAGCTTTATCCGCTCGCTACAATAAAATTGCTCTACAAACCAGGCACGCAAATCCAGAAAGGAGTCTGCCATGGCATTTGAACTGCCGCCCCTTCCGTATCAAATGAGTGACCTAGAACCCTTTATTGATGCTCAGACTGTGGAAATTCATTATACCAAGCATCATGCCACGTACCTGAAGAATCTGAATACCGCTTTGGATAAATTCCCTGAATTGGGGAACTGGTCCATCGAATCCCTGCTCAAGGGTCTGGATCAGATCCCGGAAGAAATCCGGGTGACTGTCCGCAATAATGGGGGTGGATATTACAACCATAACCTGTACTGGACAAATATGGGCTCAAAGTGTGGTGGTGAACCCACCGAGCCGGTCAGTAAAGCCATCACCGATGCGTTCGGTGATTTCACCGCGTTCAAAGCTGAATTCGAGAAGGCCGGTCTCGGACGCCTGGGTAGCGGATATGCCTGGCTCAGTCTCAAACCGGACCATTCGCTGATAATCCACACGACACTCAATCAGGACAGCCCGCTCATGGATGGTCTGACTCCCCTCCTGGTCACAGATGTATGGGAGCATGCCTATTATTTAAAATATCAGAACCGACGCGCAGAATATCTGGCCAACTGGTGGAATCTGGTCAATTGGAAAGAAGTGGAACGTCGCTATGAGGCGCACGTTTAAGTTATAATTCAATAAATTCGAATCTTATGGAGGAAAAACGATGCCCCATGTAATAACCAGCTTATGTTTACGAGATGGCGGTTGTCAGACCGTCTGCCCGGTTGAATGTATCGTAGCCGGGAAACCGGAAGACCAGTGGCCCTTGTATTATATCGATGCCGATACTTGCATCGATTGTGGTGCATGTGTTCCAGAATGCCCCTGGGCGGCCATCTTCCCTGAAGATGAAGTTCCATCCGCATACACAGCCAAGGGTGGCGAAAAACTTTCCCAGCCAAAGGGCACTGCCGATTTCAGCGAGATCTACGATGGCAAGAATCACAACGGCGAGGCTGTTCACCTGGAAGGCACCAAGACTCTGGCTGCTGGTGAAACCGTCGACCTGACCCCTGATATCGCAGTTAATATCAAATTCTTCAAGGAAGGTCCCGGCTACAAAGCCGCCTGATCCCTGCAATCAATGAAAACAAAACCGAGGAAAAATATTCCTCGGTTTTGTTTTTACTCAAGAACAAGCTGCTGTTCGATCTCGTCAGACCAGGCCAGAGCTGCACCGATTATGCCGGCCTGGTTGCGCATTTCAGCCGGCACCAGCTTCGCATTCAAATGTATGAATGGGAAAAATTCCTTGTAATCCTTGGAAACCCCGCCACCCAGGATAACCAGATCCGGGGAGAACAGAGACTCCAGGTAACAAAGCAAGTGATTCACCCGTCCACCCCATTCCTCCCAGGTTAGATTCTTACGATCCCTGACTGCAGCAGTAGCGCGCTTTTCGGCATCCTTGCCATCCAATTCCACATGCCCAAACTCGGTATTCGGCAGCAGGACTCCGTTCAGAAAGACCGCCGTACCAATGCCCGTGCCAAAGGTGATCATCAGAACAACCCCCTTGTGATGGTCACGCCCGGCGCCAAAATTCATCTCAGCCAGTCCGGCTGCGTCAGCATCGTTGATCACGCGCACATCGCAGCCGGTGGCTTTTTCGAAAAGCGCATCAGCATTCAATTCGAGCCAGCCTTTATGGAGGTTGGCCGCTGTATGGACAATACCATGCCTTACGATGCCCGGGAAGCCACAGCCGATTTTCCCTTTCCATTGATAATGGTCGGTCATTTTGGCGATCACTTCAGCCACTCGCTTTGGTTTGGATGGATCGGGCGTCTCCAGGCGAAAGCGCTCTGCTGCCATTTCCCCGCTTTGCAAATTTACCGGCGCAGCCTTGATACCTGATCCCCCTATATCAATTCCCAGGACTTCCATGATATTTCCCATATTCTTTATTCCTTTAGTATGAATTATATCTGTTCAACATCAGTCACAGCCGTTATTCAGGTGTTCTTCGTAAGTTTCAGCAAACAGGTGATGCCCAGAATCATCACAGGCTGCCCGAAAGAAGTAATAAGCGGTGGTTTCCGGTTGCGCGACACTCAACAGAGCCTCAGCACCCGGATTGCAGATGGGTGTCGGGGGGAGACCACTGTATAGATATGTATTATAGGTTGAGTTGATCGCAAGATCATCACCATCCAGCGGTACCTTCCACCAGCTGTCAAAATCATGATCATACCCAAGTGCATATTGCACTGTGGGATCGCTTTCCAGGCGCATGCCCACCGCCAGCCGGTTAAGGAATACCGATGAGATCAACGGCATCTCTTCGGCGAGGACCGCTTCGCGTTCGACAATGCTGGCCAGAATAACCGCCTGTTCCAGATTCAATCCCTGGCTGGCGAATGCCTGTTCCACTTCGATTGTTACCACTCCAAAGAAACGGTCGATCATGCTGGATACCAATTCCTGCAATGTGACGGCACGGGTCACCGTGTATTGGCCGGGCATATAGAATCCCTCAAGCGTTGAAATGCTACCGGGTAACCGTGCATCCAGACTGGCTAACTCCCCCGTTTGTGACATCAGAATGAATTCGTGGGAATCGATCTCCAGGCCGGAAGCCGGTAGAGATGCGGCGATCTCTTCCAACCGCCAGCCGGGCAGGATGGAAAACGTTATTTCGCGCGATTTTGGATCCTGCATAAACGCAGCGATATCCACCGGGCTGAGTGCAGGACTCAGGCGATAGCTGCCAGCCTGCAGCTGATAATCCAGTCCACTGTAGACCAGGTAATCGATCCATGCACCGGCATCTGCGATCAGACCTATTTGTTGCATACGGTTGGCGATCGAAGCAACCGACTCGCCGCTGGCAATGGTTAAACTGACCGGCTGTCCGAACGGATCGCTGGGGGTGAGCAACTCCTGTTGATGATTGAGCAGGCTGACCGAAAGGGACAGTCGCTCCAGGAAGGAATGCCTGGCAAATGGTTCACCAAAGATCGAGGCAGCATCTGCCGGGATCTTGATAATCACAACCGTAATGACCCCGATCAGCAATATCAGGACAATGGTTAGAAATGGAGGCAGGCAGGATCTCTTTTTACGACTCAAGGATGCTCCTGTTATGGAAATTCTCCAAATAGTCTTTCAGGATCATGGCAGCTGCCAACGCATCCTGATGGCCTTTTCGCCTGGAGCGCGATACCCCCATCTCAAGCTGTAGTTGATGCGCGGCTTGTGTCGTCCCGGTCTCATCCCATAAAACCACCCGGGCATCGGTCTGGGTTTGTATGGTTTCTGCCAGCCGGGCTGCCATACGTGCTGCAGGTCCCACATTTCCCTGACTGTCAAGTGCCTGGCCAACGACGATCTCATTCACCTCGTATTTTTGGGCGATCTCAGCAATCGCAGCTGCATCCACCAGAAGGGATATATGCTTAAGAACAGATAAAGGCCTCCCAACCGTACCGGTCGGATCGCTGAGGGCAAGCCCGATATGACGCCCACCCGGATCAACCGCCAATACACGCCGGTTTGGTCCACTTTCAGCCAAGCTCATTCTGTCAGCCATAAATGCTAATCCGAAAGGGGGCAAAAGGCAGCCAAAGCCACCAGGCCGGAATCAATCTGATTTCAGGCTGGCTGCCCGGGACCAGCTTTGACCGGATCAACTCGACTGCAATATCTGGTGACATACCGCGGATATGCTGTGCAACGTGATACGCATCAAACTTTGGGATGGTTTGGCGGGTGGCATTGATATTGAGCAAGGCTTGCCGGTCTTCCACTTGCTCTATCGCATTGACTTTTACAAGTAATGTGTCAGGTAACACTTCATGATCCCCGGGTAAAGAAGTATCCAAAACCATGACAGCCCACTGCTCCAGATCAGAATGCAGATAATAATCGGCTGTGATCACCACAGACTGATTCAATTCAAAAAATGCCAGAGGTCGATCATAAGGTGGTGGATCACTCTCAGAAAGTATTTCAGCTACCTGTAAACTTTCAAGGATCAACTCGCCTCCATCGGGTAATTTACTTTCCACCTGCTCCATAAATACCTGTCTCAAGGCCTGATCAATGGCCTCGCGGGCATTCTGCAAATCAGTTTCTGCCAGCGCAGGGCTGGTCTTCCATGATCCACCGCTTAAAGGCTGCGGATTGGTAACCGCTACCGAAAAGCCCAACAGCGGATCCATCGCCACTATAGCCCCGGAAGGCAGGTTGCCAATCGCGCCATTTCCATCCATCTCCTCGACCCGCAACTGCAGCGAGGTGCCAGGCCCGGCAGGCAGGTTCCCTGGCTGACTCACTGCAAATCGAAAAGCCGGTTCAATCGAGCGTACGACTGCCCCGGCAGGGATTTCGATCGGCTGATCAGTCAGATTGGTGAAGGTCACCAGGCCAGATGCCGGTTTATCCCCCACCTGTATCATTCCGGTGGCATTTTGAGTAACACTGGCTTCCACTTCAATTGAAATCCCATACAATGGAATTCCTGAAATCAAATCGGGTTTCTGGCAATCTTCGTTGGCGGGTGCAATGAGATCATCAATCTGGTTCACTTGGGGCAGGTTCAAATCCACCATTGCACCTGGCAGCAGTACAGCGAGTAAAGCTGCGATCGCAAGGGAGGCCAGACTGAAGATCAAATAGCGCAACCACCCAGGAATAATCCTTTCATCGGGTTTCCGATAGCTTTTCACTCTTTCAACAACCTCGACACGGTGTCCAACCGATTTAATTTCCCGACCGTTTGCCCAGTCAGAATTTTGAGCATCATCAATACTTATGAAATACCTCAACCCCGACTGATGTGCAATCTGTTTCATGCCAACATCCTGGCTTACAAGTGCCAGATCGGTATGCAAAGCCGACGCTTTCCGTCTGAGACGAATGAGATCCTGGCGTGAAAGAACCGGTGAATCCTTTTCCGGCATCACCAACAATACGCGCCCGGCTTTCACCCACTTTAACCGGTCCAACAGCGAGGTGCAATCATCAAATTGCTCGCAACGAAGTATGTGTGTTTTCATGAATCCTAAGGATTATACAATCGCTCGGGCATATATGCCACCCGGGTAAAACAATGCGGCGGTCATTGACAGTACCATTGACCCGGCATCACCTCACTCACAAGAGTGTACATGGCATCCCTCACCGCGGCCGATGTTCCTCAAACCCACCGAAACAAGCATTTCAAGACTGCCTTCGTCCAGTCCATGCCAGGTAAGATGCTGATGCTGTACCCGATCAAAGTCCAGGTCATTTCTGGTGATCTGTCTGGTTTGTGATTGGTACAATTACTGGTCAGTTGATCGTGCGTGTGTATCCACCCTTTAACCGCCGCCTGGCATTCATTTTGCACGAGATACCAGCTACTGCTTCTGTTTGGATGCAAAAAAAGGAGATATCCAATCGGTCTTATGCTGCTGTCAAACGGATTCTGGCCATACCGGTGGACTATCGGTCTTCGCGTGGCTTATCCATTCCGGTAAAGCATCCATGAATTCATATAAATATCAATAAGTAAATTAAGAGAATCAAAACGGTGTAACGATGAATATGGAAAAGATCGAGCAAATAGCACGCGATTGCATGAGAAATCGCCAGGAACAACAGTATCGCGAACCGGGATGGCTGTACCATCACGGTCATCGGGTAGCCAGGATCGCCCTGCGACTGGCTGATGAACTGGACCTGGCTGTCGATCGGGATGTAATGGTCGCAGGGGCATTATTCCACGACATCGGCAAAGGCTCGGAACCACACAACGAGGTTGGCGCCTCCATCACCCGCAAAGCGCTGACCAATGCGTGCATGCCAGATGAACTGGATGCCATATGTGACATCATCCGAAGCCATAACCAAAGGGGGCTTTCCGACCAATACTCTGATGCGGTGAAAATTGTGCAGGATGCGGATGAGGTCGACCATGTCGGTCCAATCGCCCTCTGGATGTCATTTTACTGGAGTGGGATGCACAACGAAACGTTCGATGATCACGTCCATTTCATCGAGGGGGCAGAAAATGCGAACACACAGAAGCTCATGCGGGGACGGTTGAATTACGATGTATCGCGGCGAATCTTCGATGAGCGCATCGCTTACGAGAAGCAGTTCTTTTCCGAGTTCAAGCGAATTTATCTGGAAGGCATCTAAACAAGCCGCTATCCACTTTTATTGTTCTCCAAGGATAATCGATCTAATCAAAAACCTTTTTGAATATCTCGACCAAATCTGCCAGACCAGGTTTTTTCAAATGAATGCGGATCACATGCCGCCTGCGCGATTGCAAGGCATCCAAGTCACCCAGTGCCTGGGCGCGTTCCAGAATCGCAAAGCTGAATGGCTGTCCGGGAATCGGGATATCCCGGTCCACTTTGCTGGTGATCTGGAAGAAGACTCCCCGCTTATCTCCCCCCTTGTGGAGTTGACCGGTCGAATGAAGAAAGCGTGGTCCGAAACCCAGTGTTGTGGCATTGCCACGAAATTGGAGTAAAATGGCGCGAATTTCCTGAAGGATGGCCAGGTTGTCCTCGTTACGCGGCAGGTAAGCGTTCAAGGCAATATAATCACCAGTTGCGATTCGGGCTGAGAACAGACGCAGCACCTCCTCCAGGGATTTGCATGCCTTCGGTAGATTCCCAAACACGGCATAATCCACATCCTCCCAGACAGGTTTCCCTTCCGGGAGTGCGTGCATCTCGCGGTATTCATTGATCTTTGCGACTGTGCGATCCTTGTTGTCCTGCACATCCGGCTGGTCAAAGGCGTTCACCCCCAGGACGATACAAGCCACAGCAGTGGCAAATTCCCAGCGGAAGAATTCTCCACCCAGATCATGCGGATCGTTCACTTCAAGTGTGGCTACTGGATGGCTGGCCTTACGGATCGCCTCCACCCGCGCAGCAGAAAACCCACTCGACCGGATATAGATGAACAACCGATCCCTGCCATAGTGAACGGGGTCAAGCGGTGGCTCTCCTACAACCGGTAAAATGCCCTTGCCCTGTTTTCCACTACTCTCAGCCACCAACTGCTCCAGCCATGGCCCAAATGCATCAAACAACTCATCGGTGATGATGGTCAGCTTATTGCGGCCGAGTAAGGCTGCCTCACCGATCATGGCCCCCAACATCAAGCCGGGATTTGCACCTGCCGGCACATCCGGACCGCATGCCTCTGCCATTTTTACTGCCGATCCCAACAGCTCCATCACATCGATGCCCATTAAGACAGCTGGTAACAAGCCAAATATGGTCAGCGCGGAATTCCGCCCGCCAACCGTCCTCTCCCCCGGGAACACCTTGCGGAAATGGTATTCCTTCGCCTTTGCCTCCAATATCGTGCCGGGATCTGTGATGGCGATGAATGCAGAGCCTGCCTTGCTGCGGGATTCCTTTTCAACCCTGGCCCAGAAATGGCGGAACATGGCGTCCACCTCGGCTGTGCCACCGGACTTGCTGGCAACAATATAAAGTGTATGGCCAGCTGGCGCCCATTTCTCAGCAGCAGCAACCTGCCCGGGATCTGTCGAATCCAGGACGCTGAAACTGAGCGCCTTCTGTTTATTAATGGCACCGGCATAAATATCACGCATAACCTCCGGAGCCAGTGAGGAGCCCCCCATACCGAGCAGGAGTACATGTGAAAAGCCATCTTTCAAACAAGTATCGCGGAATTTCACGAGCTCGCGAACAAATTTGAGACTGACAGCCGGGGCATCCAACCAACCCAGTCGTTCGCGGATGATCTTCATCCCTGACGGATCTTTAACCCATAACGTTGGATCATGCTGCCAGATGCGAGTGGCCGTTTTTTGTTTTTCCATTTTTTCGTATCGTCTTGCGGTGACCTGCCCGATTCCACCCAGCGCCTGCTGGAAAGACATGCTGCGATTATTGATGGATGTCAGCAATTCTTTAAAAGCCGTTGCAAAGGCTGCCACACCTTCCTCTTCCAACTCAGCAGTGACCTGCTCCATGGAAATGCCAAGCCCATCGAGTGCCAGGAGGTCCGCCCGTGCATCCAATAGATCCTTATCCAACGTCAATGCTGCCACTCCGTGATCGCGGAAAGCATCCAGGGTCGTGGGTGGAATGGTATTGACGGTCTCGGGTCCTATCAATTGTTCTACATATAGAACATCCCGGTAAGCCGGGTTCTTTGTACTGGTCGAAGCCCACAACGGCCTCTGCGTGCGTGCTCCCTCATTCTTTAGCAGAATGAAGTGGGGTGTATCACAATGCCTCTTGAATAAATCGTATGCCACCCGTGCATTCGCGATGGCGGCTTTCCCCAATAATGCCTCAGACCTGGCTTTCAATTCAGGTTTTTTTGCCATCTCAACCAGGCGCTGATCGACCTTGGTATCCACACGCGATATAAAGAAAGAAGCTACCGAGGCAATCTGGTCTATGCGCTCACCCTTCCTCAACCTCATCTCCAACCCGGCCAGGTAGGCATCCAATACAGCCTGGTAACGCTTGAGTGCGAAAATCAATGTAATGTTGATATTCAATCCAGCGGCAATACACTCCTGTACAGCCGGTATTCCCTCTTTCGTGGCGGGGATTTTGATCATCAAGTTAGGCCGGTTGACCTGGGCCCACAGCTTCTTCGCCTGAGTCACGGTGCCACGCGTATCATGCGCCAGATTTGGATTGACCTCCAGACTTACATAGCCATCGCCACCACGGCTGTTTTGGTAGAGGGGCAGGAACAGATCAGCTGTCCGGCGTATATCATCGATCGCCAGCTGGAAAAAAATACGCTCAGGCGACCAGCCGGCCCAGGCCATGGGTTGCAATGCTTGATCGTAATCCGATGAAGAAAGGATGGCTTTGTTGAAAATGGATGGGTTCGAGGTGACTCCGCGGATATCTCCGCGTGCGATCAGGTTTGCAAGACTGCCATCCTCCAGAAGACGACGCTCGATATTGTCATACCAGATGGACTGCCCGAGAGAATGCAGACGATCGATCGGTTTCATTGATATTCCTTGAAATGGTTGGTTTTATTGCTGGCGTTCGAAAGCACGAACTTTATTAACCCGCCGCACGTGGCGCTCATCGGTTGTAAATTCGGCTTTCAAGAAAGCCATGATAATCTCACGCACAAGTTCTGATCCGATGATACGCCCGCCCAGACAGATCACATTCATGTCGTCATGCTCCACGCCCTGGTGAGCGGAATACGTGTCATGGCACACACCGGCATACACACCCTTGAATTTGTTCGCCGTAATACAGGCACCCACCCCGGATCCACACAGCAGAATGCCGCGCTCCGCTTCTTTGTTTTGAATTGCCCCGGCTACTTTGGCTGCATAGTCAGGATAATCCACCGGTTTGGTATCGAAAACACCCAGATCCAGGACCTCGTGACCGGCAGCCTTTATCGTGGCGATGACCATTTCTTTCAATGGGTATCCGGCATGGTCCGCAGCAACAGCGATGATCATCATTTACCTCCCACCATCTCCTTTGCCAGTGCCAGGATGCTGGCACCGGTCAAACCGTATTCCTCAAAGATGGTCTTGTAGGGCGCAGAAGCCCCATACTTCTCAATCGACAGGATGCGCCCCCTGTCGCCCACCCAGCGTTCCCATCCCTGGGCAACTCCGGCTTCCACAGCGATGCGCAGTGGAATATCGGTTGGCAGCACCTGATTCTGATACTCAGGTGTTTGCTCTTTGAAGAGCTCCCAGCTCGGGAAGGAAACCAGCCGCACCGGGATACCCTGCTTCTCCAATTCATGCCCTGCTTCGATGATCAACTGCACCTCGGAACCGCTGGACATGAGGATCAGTTGCGGTTTTCCACTGCCCAGGTCTTTAAGCACATAGGCACCCTTGAGAAGGCCAGTGGCTGGAGCATAAACGCTTCGATCAAAAATCGGGACAGCCTGGCGGGTAAGTAGCAAAGCGGTCGGGGATTTCCGGCGCGAGATGGCAACTTGCCAGGCGATGACCGTTTCATTGGCGTCCATCGGCCGGATGACGGTCAGATTGGGGATGGCGCGCAGCGCAGCCAGGTGCTCGACGGGCTGGTGGGTAGGGCCATCCTCACCCAGTCCGATGCTGTCGTGGGTGTAGATCCAGATGGCAGGGTAATGCGAGAGAGCTGAAAGGCGCAGCGCACCACGCATATAATCGGAGAAGACCATAAAAGTGGCACCGTAAGGAATGATGCCACCATGCACAGCCAGCCCATTGACAATCGCACCCATGCCGTGCTCCCGTACGCCGAAGCGCAGGTAGCGCCCGTTGTACTGGCCGGGCTGGAAATCCTTTGAGATTTCAATCCAGGTGTTGTTGGAAGGTGTCAGGTCAGCTGAACCGCCCATCAACTCAGGCAGTATGGCAGCCAGTGCATTGATGGTCTTGCCGGAGGCAGCCCGGGTGGCCATGCCCTTTGGGTCGGCCGGGAATTCCGGCAGGAAGCTCTGCCAGTCAGATGGCAGTTCTCCTTTCAAGCGCCGATCCAGTTCTGCAGCCTGGTCCGGAAGGGTTTTCCGATAGGCATCCATTTTGGATACCCACTCACCTTCGAGTTTCACCCCATTAGGAACGGCCTGGCGGAAATGAGTCAGTACCTCTTCGGGGATGTAAAAATCAGGTTCCGCCGGCCAGGCAAGTTTCTGCTTGGCACCAGCCAGCTCCTCGGCGCCCGGCGGTTCACCGTGTGCCTTGGAGGTATCCTGGCGTGTGGGCAGGCCGAAACCGATATGTGTGCGGCAAATGATCAACGATGGGCGTGGATCCTTCTTGGCTTCCTGGATGGCTTTATCGATGGCTTCCACATCGTTACCATCGTCCACTTTCTGAACATGCCAGCCGTAGGCTTCGAAACGCGCCCCGCGGTCTTCGGTGAAGGCCAGGTCGGTTGAACCATCGATTGAAATGCGGTTGTCGTCGTAAAGGTATATCAGCTTGCCAAGTTTTAGATGCCCGGCCAGCGAAGCCGTCTCTGAAGAAACCCCTTCCATCAGGTCACCGTCGGTTACGATGGCGTAGGTGTAATGGTCGACGACTTTATGTCCCGGGCGATTGTAAAGCGCAGCCAGGTGTGCCTCGGCAATGGCAAAACCCACCCCGCTGGAGAAACCCTGCCCGAGTGGGCCGGTGGTAAGTTCCACCCCAGGTGTCAGCCCGTATTCCGGATGGCCAGGCGTGCGCGAACCCCACTGGCGGAAGGATTTCAATTCATCCAGGGTCAGATCGTAACCGGTCAGATGTAACAGTGAGTAGAGTAACATCGAGCCGTGCCCGCCAGAGAGAATGAAACGATCGCGGTCCACCCAAGCGGGGTTTTTCGGGTTGTGACGCAGGTGTCGCGTCCATATGGTGTAGGAGATGGCTGCGCAGCCCATCGGCAGGCCAGGGTGGCCTGAGTTGGCTTTTTGGACACCGTCGACTGAGAGGAAACGCAGCGTGTTGATCGCGAGAGATTGAAGACCTTTTTCCATTGATAAAATCCTTGAGATTGATTTGAGCAATTCTACCATGCACTATTTCCTGTCTTGGAGCAGTATTGCAGAACTGATCGTATTTACAACATTTATATGAAAGTCCTTCCGAGCGGGTCATCAACGCCCACAAGTAACATACACACAGAACGAGTTTTACCTGGTAGCTGATGGGAAATTGGTAAAATCGGTGGAGTTGGTCTGGTTTTGGGTATCAGAAAAAAAGAGAGGGGAGAAAGCACATACAGCCACTCCAATGAATTTGTGATATACTAAGCGCCTTGTCAGATCACAATCTGTGACCTGCTTTCCACTGGCAGTGGCATCATCGATGTTCATCTGCCGGTAAACCCGAGGAAAGGAGTATCCGATGCGTAATTATGAATTGGTCCTGATCCTTCAGCCCAACCTGGACGAGGAAGCTTTTAACGCTGCCATCGACAAGGTCAAGGGTTGGATCAGCGAAGCTGAAGGCACCGTCGAAAAGATCGATGTGTGGGGTAAACGCCGCCTGGCCTACCCCATCCGCAAACAGACCGAAGGTCAGTATGTCCTTTTGACCGTAAAGATGGAACCATCTTTCACCAATAAATTGGAAGCCAACCTGCGTTTGATGGAACCGGTCATGCGTTTCCTGGTTAAGCTGGTGGAGTCTTCCCCCAACAGCTGACCCTGAGGCGTAATGGCGATCAAGTTCTGACTGTTGACCATTTTGGCCGATGATCCGGCTTACCCTCCCAAAATAAGCGGTGAGGATGAAAATAAAGAATCGCCTCAGCGATGAGGCAGGAGAAAGAACAATGTCCGATGAGACAAGCAATGGCAGTGAGCATATGGCCCCCCGCCGATACATGGCCCGGCCGAAATTTTGTGCATTCTGCGCCGACAAGAATCTGGTAATTGACTACAAACAAAACGATTTCCTGCGCAAGTTCGTTACCGATGACGGCAAGATTCGTCCACGCCGTCAGACCGGTACATGCGCCAAACACCAACGCGAGTTGGCACGCGCCATCAAACATGCCCGTCATATCGCCCTGCTGCCATATGCCGGCGATATTTGGTTCGATGGCCCCCGCCCACACCGAACTTATACACCCCCCAATCAACAATCCTAGGTAACGAGGCAAACCTATGGCAAAACATGATCAACCTAAAATAGTAACCAAGAAACACCTGGCACGTGTCGAACGCGAACGCCGGCAGAATACTTGGATCGTTATCTCAGCCAGCCTCATTCTGTTCGCGGTGGTGGCTTTGATCGGTTATGGTGTTCTCGATCAGACTGTCCTGCAGATGAAAAAACCAGTCATTCAGGTTGGTGAGGATGTCATCAACGTGAAGGAGTATCAGAAACAGGTTTCTCTCGCACGGGCACAGAAGATCATGGAATATAACTTCTATTATCAATTTGCACAGGCATATGGCACCGACCAATTCCAGGAAACACTGACAAACCTGCAGAGCGAATTAGACAGCCCGATCACAATTGGCTCTCAGGTTCTGACGAATCTGACCGACGATTTGTTGATACGCCAGGAGGCAGCCAGACGCGGCATCACAGTTACCGATAAAGAGATCGATCTGAAAATGCAGGAGATGTACAATTTTTATCCAAACGGCACCCCCACTCCCAGTCTGACACCAACTATCTATTCCACCCCCACCTACAGTCCAACCCAATTGTTATGGGCAGCCACCCGGGCGGAACCCACGGCCACAGAAACTGCCACCCCTGAATTCACTGCGACGGTTGACCTGACCCCCAGCGCAACAATGGAACCGACAGCATCCTTTACCCCGACGAGTGAGTTTACACCAACCGTTGAACCTTCTCCAACGGCAACCGAGGTTCCAGCTACTCCGACGGCACCCGTGCCAACCTCCACCGCCACACCTGAACCCACTGCCACTCCGTTCACCCTGGAAGGGTATATGGAGATGATGGCTAACTACATTAAACCTTATGAAGCCTTTGATTATCATCAGGAGGATTACCGGCGGACGGTTGAATCCACCCTGTATCGGACCAAATTGAGTGAAGCCTTGGCTGCGGATGTACCCCATGAATTAGAAATGGTATGGGCCCGTCATATACTGGTTGGAACATTGGAAGAAGCAGAGGCCTTGCTGGAACGTATCAAGAATGGTGAGGATTTCTACGATCTGGCAGCAGAATACTCCATTGATACCAGTAATAACGAAAATGGTGGAGACCTGGGTTGGTTCACGAAAGGCATGATGGTTAAGAATTTTGAAAATGCCACCTATGCTTTATCAATAGGCGAGATTAGCGAACCTGTTGCGACCGAATTCGGTTTTCATATCATCCAACTTCTGGGAAAACAAACCAATCCCATGTCAGATTATGAATGGGCTGGAAAGCTTGAGACGATCCTGACGGAATTCCTTGATAAACAGAAAACAGAGCGAACAGATATCGAAACATTTGATATCTGGCAGAAAGTGGTCCCAAGCGAACCCACCATAGCTACTTTTGGTACGGCAACGAATTAACGCACGATCAAATATAAAAAAAAGGAGCTCACCAAAATGAAGCTCCTTTTTTTGTTTTTTGCGATCCCAATATTTATTTCACATACTCGTCGGTGACTTCGTCCATTCTCAGGCTGATAACACGGCTGGCAGAATCGCGACCGATGGTTATGCCATAGATCACACCTGCCACCTGGATCGTATTACGATTGTGGGTAATCACCACGAATTGGGTATTCATACTTAATTCCGTCAGCAGCTCTGAGAAACGGTTGACATTGGCTTCATCCAGCATGGCATCCACTTCATCCAAAACACAAAATGGAGTTGGTGACACCTTGAGTAACGCAAAGACCAGTGCCGATGCAGTCAGGCTGCGCTCACCACCTGATAATAATGAAAGTCCTTGTTCACGTCGGCCGGGCAGCCTGGCTTCGATCTCGATACCTGATTCGATCACATCCTCTTCATTGGTCAGTTCAAGGCGTGCATGCCCACCGGGGAAAAGACGCGCAAAAGTATGGTGGAATTCCTCCGCAACCTTGGTAAAGGTTGTTTGAAATGCTTTCTTCATCAATTCATCCAATTCAGCAATGACTGCGATTAAGTCAGCATCCGCTTTGTTCAGATCCTCCACCTGGGTGGTCAGGAACTCGTACCGTTCCCTGACAGCGGTGTATTCCTCCTGTGCCTCGAGGTTGACAGCACCCATGCGCCGCATCATGCCTTTTTGACGGTTGATGTTATCTTCAATGTCGAGTGGTAATTCCTCCACTTGACTCAATTGTTCCACGATACCCTCAAACGGCAGTGGGGTTTGGCCGGATACGGTATCAGCAAATTCAAATGCAACCAGACCAAAATCATCCTCAATCCTGCGTTGCAGACTATCCAGCGCCTCACGTTGTCGCGAAAGGTCAAGTTGTGCCTGGGTGTGGTAACGTTCCGCCTGAGTCAGATTTTGCTGGCTGGAACTGTCTGTCTGCTGTAAACCCTCAAGTTCCTTTTCGAAGCTGTTCACATCAGATTCCATTGCATCAATGCGTGACTGCAGACCAGCTATCTCCGCCTTCAAGCTTTCCCGTTGAGCCTGTTCAGAGGCGCGGTTCTTCCCAACCTCATTCTTGCCAAGTTGAAGCTCATTCAGATGATCCTGGCCACTTTGGAATCCAGCAGTCGCCCGATCACAGGCAGCCTGGCGCTCGGCAACGCGCTTTACCGCTTCACCATGGGCCAAATCTGCCACGGCGACCTGTTTATCCCAATGTGCCACCTGGCTTTCCAGTTCTGTCAGGTCAAGGCCGACCAACAACTGGTTTGCGTTAGAGACCTGTTGTGTCAATCCGGCTATACTTTTATCCAGGTTTGACAGGTGTTTAATGGATTGTTCGATATCGATTTGGACGGTTTGTATCTGCTCCGTTAATTGAGTCTGCTGTCCTCTGAGAAAATCACTGCGTTCTTGTTGCTGACTGACTTCATTCGCAATCCCCTGTTGTTCTGCCTGGGCTGACTGGAGCGATTCTTCTGCATTCACCCGGGCTTTCGTTAACTGCTCTTCCTCAGCACGCAGCTTTTCCAACTCAGACTTCGCTTTATCCAAATCCTTGATACAGCCCTGTTGAGCGGTCATCATTTTTTCAACCTGCTTTGCCAGATCCTGAATCTGATGTGATCGACTGATGATGCCTCCCCGGCCACCCTTGCCCACAAGGACCGGCCCATTGGCACAATACAATTCCCCATTCAAAGTCACCACCCGTACGCTGGATGGCTGACCAGCCAACAGCGAGCGCGCTGATGCACCGTCCTTGACAACCGGTATGCCAGCCAGCAGGGCATTGACAACTGGTTGGTACTCAGGCGGGCAATGCGCGAAGTCTGAAGCCATGCCCAGTACTTTGTTACTGCTTTTGGACTTAATGTTGGATGTTGTTGAAGCCCAATCAAGCGGCAACAATGCTGCACGACTATCATCTGCCGCTTCAATCATCGAAATGGCGCGGTTTGTTTGCTTTCCATCTTCCAGTATGATCAAGTCAATAAATTCACCCAACGCCCCCGCAATTGCGTTCTCATATTCCGGATCCACATCGAGAAGGCTGGCCAGTGTCTGTTTGACACCCGGCAGTTTGCCTTCCCTGGCTGCCTGCATCAAATGGCGGGCTCCTTCCGCGTATCCTGAAAGTGACTGCTCTGCCTGTTTGAGTAAATCAAGCTGCATTTGCGTACGCAACATAAGGTTATTCGCATCAGTCAAAGCCGCTTCTGCATCGCGCTGGTGTTGTATGGCATCCGTCAGCTGGGATTGATGCAGCTTAAGTTTTGAGTGTTGCTCCCTTTCCCGGGTTTCAACCTCATCCAGGCTTTTGTTCGCATCCTCCAGTTTCTGTTGGAGTTCTTCCACCATCTCATTTGAAGTTTTTATTTGGTCATCAAGGTGCGCTAATGAGTTTTGTAAAGCTTCCAGGCGGTCTGTCAGTTCATCCCGGCGGGCAGATATCCGAACTTTTTCGGTTTCAAGTCCCACCAGTTCCTCCCTCAAACGGCGCAACTCCAACTCGGCAGTTTCACGCTCCACACGTTTTCCGTCGAAAACCAATCGAGCCTGTTCCTGCTCGCTGCAAGCTTCCTCCAATGCGCTCGCCAGACGGCGCGCTTCCTGATCGCCACTCTCAAATGCCTGTTGGTAGGCCTTTAACTCTTCTTCCAGTTGAGCAAGCGCAGATACCTGTCCTTTAATCTGTAAGTCCAGGGAACCATCACGCTCATCCAGGACTGCCATTTGGCGGTTTAGTTCTTCCAGGTGGTGATTCAATGTGGATGCTTGGGTGTACAAGCTTGAAAGTTCACTGCGTATTGTTTGCATTTTTGCCCGTTGTTCAGTGATCTTTCCACCCACCGCCCCCATCACACGGCGTGCTTCAACCAGTCGTTTTTCCTGCTGTGCCATTCCAGAGAGCGCCCGTTTAACTTCCTCCTGATTGCGATACCAGTGAAAACCATACCAATCCCGCAACAGCATTCTGAGATCGGCACGGACCTGTTCATATTCCTGGGCTTTGCGCGCCTGACGTTCCAGACTTGACAGACGCGGTTTCAGCTCAGCCAGAATATCCTGTACACGCTCCAGGTTGCGCCGGGTGGTATCCAGCCTGTGAAGCGCTTCTTCCTTGCGTGAGCGATAGAGACCAATACCTGCAGCCTCTTCGAATAATTTTCGGCGCTCATCCGGTTTTAAAGCCAGGGCAGTATCCACCAGGCCTTGCCCGATGATCGTATAAGTACGTTCTGCCAATCCGGATTTCGCCAACAGTTCAGTTATTTCCTTGAGACGGACCTTTTGCCCGTTCAACAGGTATTCATTCTGGCCATCACGGTAAGCCCGGCGGGTGACTGCCACATCGCTGAAATCGATGGGCAGCCAGCCATCCGAATTGTCAAAAGTGATCGTGGCAGAAGCCATGGAAGCTCTTGCACGCTGCTCAGATCCATAAAAGATCATATCGTCGGTTCTTTTCCCGCGCAGCAGACTGTAGGACTGCTCCCCCAGCACCCATCGCAGAGCATCAGCGATATTGGATTTTCCAGAACCATTTGGCCCTACAATTGCTGTAATGGCACCAGGAAACTCAAAGCGTGTTTGGTCAGCGAAAGTCTTGTAACCCTGCAATTCCAGGGATTTCAAGCGGTTCAACATGGAGTTATTACTCATTGTTCGATTTCATCTTATATCCATTTATATACACTGGTTCCAATTTATCCAGTGCATCCTGGGCTGCCAGTTTGGTCGCCGCTTGTTTGGAACGCCCGATACCGGTACCATAGACCTTCCCTTCAACCAATACATCCACTTCGAAGATGCGGGCATGATCTGGACCAGACATATTGCGGGTTACATACTGAGGCGTGGACAATCCACGTGCTTGCGCCCACTGCTGGAACAAGCTTTTTGGATCATCCAATGAATTTTTAGCAATTGAGATATCTGCTGCAAAGCGACAAAACGGACTCATGAATTGCAAAGCCGCGTCGATACCGCTGGATAGATAGATGGCACCCACTACGGCCTCAAATGTATCACACAGCAGTGCATCCTTATCTCTTCCGCCAGCCTGTAACTCACCTCGTCCAAGGTGGATTGCCCGCCCAAGATCGATCTGGCGTGCAAATTCAGCTAAGCGCTCGGTATGAACCAGAGCTGAGCGCATGCGGGTCAGGTCTCCCTCACTCATTTCCGGAAAATGCTGATAAAGCCAGGCACCCACCACAAAATCCAGAACAGCATCTCCTAAAAATTCAAGGCGTTCATTGTCTTCAATGGCTTCTGGATGCTCATTCAGGTAAGAGCGATGTGTGAGTGCACGGCTCAACAACAACATGTCCTGAACAGGCAGGTTCAAACGGTCTCTGAGCTCCTGAGGGGATTCCTCCTCGAGCGATATGACATTTTTCTCCATTCAACTCTCCACAGAACTCAGGGAACGTCAGACGCAGATCGTGCGGCAGGCGTTCCATCAGTTCTCTTCACCAGGTTATCGTAGACCCCCATATTTTAACCCTGAACCGGTTAAAACAAGCACAATTGGTCCAGGCAATTTTTTCCCCATATCCATTAAAACACAATAAGGTAAAGCTGCTGTGGGTTCAACATCGATCCCGCGTCTTCCCAGGGTCTGGCAGGCAGATATGATGCAATTCTCATCGTAGGCCAGAACAAGATCATGTTTTGGATCCAATTCCTTCAGCAATGCCGGCAACCGCACGGGGTGAAGTACCCTGACCCCTTCAGCTACTGTAGCTTGTTCACTCACTGCCACTGCTTCCTTCTGCCAGGCTGTCCGGATCGGGTCGCAGGCTGCTGATTGAACTGTAACCATGGTGGGCAAATCATCGATCACCCCTGCTGATCTCATAGCCTTGAAACCGCGTAAAATACCCAAGACCAGGCTTCCATGCCCGGCAGGTGCGATTACGGTACCGGGGATTCTTCCCAGTTGTTCCACCAACTCATAACTGATCGTGGCGATACCCATCAGACCAAACGGCATATAAGCGTGGCTGGCATATACAACACCGCGGTCAACCTCCTGAATCACTGCCTGTGCAGCAGCAGAGCGTGGTCCACTGATCGTGACCAGTTCGGTGCCATAAGCTTCGATCTGCCGCCGCTTGGGGCCTGATGCTGACTCCGGTACAAACACACGTGCATGCATCCCTGTCCGGGCAGCATAGGCAGCAAAGGAAGCTCCAGCATTCCCTGACGAATCCTCGACAGCGCTGGTCACTCCACGCGATTGAAGGAAGGTGATCAGGACGGAAGTGGCGCGATCCTTATAGGAGCCAGTCGGATTCATCGACTCCATTTTGTAAAATATATCCAGTTGATCAATACAGTCTTCAATGAGTGGTGTAAACCCTTCACCAAGACTGATGGGGGTTACCTGCCCTTCAAAACCAAAAGACTCTTGCCAGCGCCATATGCTGGTGTTTGTAGTTTGCGCTGGTCCTGCAAATCGAAAGGGCAACTCCCCCTTCCAATCGTAGACACCGCTGCAGTGAGGGCATATATATGGTGTTCCTTGACCAGGATATCCTGCTCCACAAGACACACAGGCAATCAACTCAGAGTTCATCCGGCCATCCACAGGAGATGCTATTACCAGTTAATCGATTAAAATTAATACTCATGAAAACTCGATGGGGAATTATAACCGCAGTGCAGTTTCTGGTTCGTGTGGAACTTCTGCTATAATGTCGCTCATGGTTTTCAAGGCTTTGGATCCGGACATTCAAGTTTACCAGGTTGCGACAGATATATATCAGGGACCGTTGGACCTGCTTCTCACGCTGATCGAGCGGGCGGAATTGGATATTACCAAACTGGCATTGGCGCAGGTAACAGACCAGTATCTGGGGTATCTGCGTACAACACCCAGCATGAATCCGGAAGAGGTTTCCAGTTTTTTAGTGATTGCAGCCAAACTGATTCAGATTAAATCCGAAGCTTTATTACCAAGACCTCCCGAGCGTGAACCGGGAGAAGAGGATCCGGGTGTCGCCCTGGTTGAGCAGCTTAAGACTTACAAGCAATTTAAGACACTCTCATTGTGGTTCGGGGCTCGTGAGGAAGCTGGCTTGCAGACATACTTGCGAACTGCCCCCCCGCCAAAAGTTGAAGGCAAACTTGACCTGAGCGGTCTGACTCTCGACGATCTGGTTGCGGCTGCTCGCAGCTTATTCGCTGAAGGAAAAGACTTGCCTTTACTGAATACCATCATTGCCATTCCCCGCGTGACCATCCGTGAAAAGATAAACCGCATTTTGATCACACTCCGTCGTCAGGGGCACATGACCTTTCGGGAGATGCTTGGGCAGCATGCCACTCGTGTTGAGGTCTTGGTGACCTTTCTGGCTGTTCTTGAACTGGTAAAGCGCTACATGGTCTCTGTAAAACAGGATAAATTATTTGATAATTTCCTGGTGCAACCACTGGAATCAAGCACCCTGGAGGAAGAGATCGATTCTGAGTTCTGATCCCCAATCCGGGAATAGAACATCGCTCGGTTCTGCGTTCCCAGTCATATGGTTTTCATCCGTATGATTAAGCGCTGGTTCATCACCCAATTATTGATTACACCAATATCAATCGACTCGGAAAGACAGATGACCCATCAATTAAATTGATTGCTTCGCATATCAAGTTGATGTTCCCATTCAAAAAATCCATTATTGAAGAATGCCTTATACACCACATTGGGCGTATTTATCGGATTGGCAAGTTTCTCCGAGTCATTTGAAGCGTTATGCAATATAACCAGATGGTTATTTGTTCCTATTGATTCAGGAAGGGAACACATATATACTCTGGCGACTCGACGATCTCTACACTGGCTTGTTGATAGAGAGGCATAGAAAAGACACCCCCGATCTTCCGCATCTGATATAAGGTGTACTGGATAAAGATCTAATAATCATCGCTGCGTTTTAGAGAAAGCAGGATGATCATTCATCGATCATTGTGGTGTATTTGACAGGTTACATCTGGTGAAAGTCAACGATGCAAGGACTGCAATTCTCAATAATAAAGAATTTTCATTGTCAAACCAGTCTCTGATTTCTCCCGATGTAATCTATTGGATATTGATTGCTTGAGGCAGTAAACGCTTTTGAACCTGATTATGTTATAATTTTGTGACCATGACATCCACAGATAATGTAATTGATGATGAGCATATTTCCATAAAACGAGCTGCAACCGGCACCCTGAGCAAACGTGCGCTTATACTGATCGGTGTGATCGCTGTTATACTCGTTGCAGGGCTGATTGTCGGTACCATTTTCCTGCTGCGGGCAGATACCGCCACTGCAGGACGGATTCGCGATATTTTCATCATTTTCATGGCATTTGAGTCGATCCTGATTGGTGCTGCCCTCGTCATCCTCGCCATCCAATTAGCGGTATTAATCAACCTGCTGCAAAATGAGATCAAGCCGATCCTGGAAACCACAACAGAAACCATCAATACTATTCGCGGGACCGCCACTTTTCTGAGTGGCAACCTGGTGGAACCGGTTATCAAATTGAATGAGTATGTTGCCGCCCTGCGTAAAATCGTTAGCTATTTCCATTTGCCCTGGCGCAGATGATTGATTAATAACATTATAAAATTGAAAGGAGTAACCCAATGTCTGATCGAGATGATTTTGGTGCATTCATCGTCGGATTTCTAGCCGGCGGTTTGGCAGGAGCAGCTGTGGCTTTACTCTTCGCCCCGCAATCCGGTGCTGAAACTCGTGC
>JAFGXF010000132.1 GCA_016936755.1 Anaerolineaceae bacterium
CCTTCAGATGCTGGCGCGGCAGCTGGAGATGCCGCTCCTGCTGATCGGGGCGGACCAGGAAGGCGGCCAGTTGATGGCAGTCGGCGACGGCACGCCCCTGCCCGGCAACATGGCGATCGGTGCTACCTGCTCGACAGACCTGGCCCATCAGGCCGGCGTCGTACTGGGGCGCGAGCTGGCCAGCCTCGGCATCAATGTCAATTACGCACCCTGTGCGGATGTGAACATCAACCCCTACAACCCGGTGGTCGGGGTCCGCTCCTTCGGCGAGGATCCCCGCCTGGTCAGCGATCTCTCGGCCGCCATGATCCGTGGGATCCAATCCCAGGGGGTAGCCGCCACCGCCAAACACTTCCCCGGCCATGGCGACACCTCCAGCGACTCTCACCACGGGCTGGCGCAGATCCCCCATTCTCTTGAAAGGCTGCGCGCGGTCGAGCTGCAGCCATTCATGGCCGCCATGCAAGCGGATGTCAGGCTGATGATGACCGCGCATATCGGCATCCCGGCCATCGACGGACCCGATGCACCCCCGGCCACCCTGTCTGAGAAGGTCATCAACGGGCTGCTGCGCCAGGAGCTCGGTTATGAGGGAGTCGTCATCTCAGACGCGATGGATATGAAGGCCATCGGCCAGGGCGCACAGCTCGGAGCGAATGCCCTGCGCTCGCTCAAGGCCGGCGTCGACCTGCTGCTGGTCGGTGCGGATACCCAGGATCAGGGGCGCATCCATGAAACCTTGTTGAATGCCCGCCAGAGCGGCGCACTCACCGATCCGGAGATGCAGGCATCGCTGGCGCGCATCTCACATTTAAAGGATTGGCTGGGCCGGCAGGCCCCACCCCCCGGGCTGGATGTGCTGCAATGCGCAGACCACCAGCGCATCGCGCAGGAGATCGCCGCGCGCGCCATCACGCTCGTGCAGGATCGCCAAAACCGGCTCCCCATCCGGCTGGAGCCTGAAAAAAAGATCGCGGTCGTCGTCCCGCAGCCGCGTGACCTCACCCCGGCGGATACCTCCTCGTACGTGCAGCCCAGGCTGGCCGAAAACCTGCGCGCGTACCATCCCCGCCTGGAAGAGATTTCCATACCCCTCGACCCCGGCGAAAGCGAGCTGGCAGAAGCCCTCCAGCGGCTGGAGGGGTGCGGGCTGGTCATCATCGGCACGATCAATGCCTTCACCCAGGCCGGCCAGGCGGAACTGGTGCGCCAGGTGCTGCGCAGGGGCATTCCGCTGATCGTCATCGCCATGCGCCTGCCCTACGACCTGATGGTCTTCCCCGATGTCAGCACCTATCTCTGCACCTACAGCATCCTCGAACCCTCCATGCAGGCGGTCGCCAGGGCGCTCTTCGGCCAGGCCGCCATGCCCGGGCAGCTTCCGGTGACCATCCCGGCTCCCACAACACAATAACAACAGAACGGCGAAGCAGGCATGTCACTCCATTCAGAGATACGCGAACAACCCGACAAGATCCGCTCCCTGCTGGCAGTTCAGAAAGAGACGGCGGTGCGCATCGCCCGGGCCATCCAGAAGCGCCAGGTGCGCTATGTGTTCCTGGCCGCGCGCGGCACCTCTGACAATGCCGGCCGCTATGCCAATTACCTGCTGGGCGCGCAGAACGGCCTGCCGCTGGCACTGGCCACCCCCTCGCTGTTCACCTATTACAAGCAGCCGCCGGTATTGAAGGACGCGCTGGTGATCGGCATCTCGCAATCCGGCCGGTCGCCCGATATCGTCAGCGTCCTGGTCGAGGCCCGGCGGCAGGGCTGCCCCACGCTGACCATCACCAATGAGCCCGGCTCACCGCTGGCGGGCGTGGCCGATTTCGTCCTGGCGCTGGGTGCCGGCAGGGAAAAAGCCGTCGCGGCGACCAAGACCTACACCGGCGAGCTGATGGCGATCGCCCTGCTGTCGACCGCGCTGAGCGGGGAGCAAAAGGCATGGGGCGAGCTCGAGCGGGTGGCGGGTTGGATGGAAACAGCCCTCGAAGCGGATGCATCCGTCGCCGAGGCCGTTCAGCGCTACCACGATATCGATCAAACTGTCGTGCTGGGGCGGGGTTTCAATTACGCCACCGCCTTCGAGTGGGCGCTCAAGCGCAAGGAGCTGAGCTACATCATCGCCGAGCCGTATTCCTCGGCCGACTTCCTGCACGGCCCGATCGCCATGCTGGAAAGGGGTTTTCCGGTCATGGCCGTCGCCCCGCGCGGCAGGGTGTTCAAACCGATGCTGAGCATGATCCGCCGGTTGAAGCATGACTTCCAGGCTGAAGTGGTGGTGATCTCCAACGATGCACAAGCCCTGGCATTGGCCGCCACGCCCCTGCCCATCCCGTCGGACGTGCCGGAGTGGCTGTCGCCGCTGGTGAATATTTTACCGGCACAGCTTTTTGCGTATCACCTTACCAAAATTAAAGGATTCGATCCCGATCATCCGAGAAGCATCCAAAAGGTTACAGAGACGAGGTAAAAAAAGGCACCTGCCCATGGGCCCTCGCGCCAAGAGGACTCGCCTATCCGCCGGTGCCTGATCCCCCTGACCCCCCAGGAACCCTCAAAGAACCCTCAAAGAATCGAGGGCAGGCAGAAGGCAGGCGGGGGCTTACGGAGGGTGCAGATGAGGCGCGATCCCCCCCCTTGCAATTTACGTTTATATATAGGATAATAGACATAATATGTCTATTATCCTATATGAATTCAACTATTCTTACCCCACTTGAAACCATTCCATACTTCACCATAGAAGCGGTCAAACAGCTGCTCGAGAATGAATCCGCTGCGGTTGGCACCCTTCACACGGCGCTTTATCGTTGGATGAAAGCCGGGCAGATCATCCAGCTGAAAAAGGGCGTCTATATGACCCGAAGGTTTTTTGAATCGCACCGTGCAGATGAAGACTTCGCTGCCCTGGTAAGTGCGATCCTGATCCCCCAGTCTTATCTATCCCTGGAGTATATCCTGCAGAATCACGCCATTCTCACAGATATGACTTACCCGGTAACTGCGGTCACTTTAAAACAGACGCGCGTGTTCGAAAACAAGCTGGGCACCTTCACCTATCGTAATATCAAACCGGGCCTCTATACCGGGTTTACGATCTCCGATTATCTGGGCATCCCAATCGCCCGGGCATCCTTATCGAAAGCGCTTTTTGACACACTTTATTTTCGCCCCTTGAGAGGTAGCGGACAGTCGCTGAGGATTGACCTCACCGAAGCCTTGCGCCTGAACCTGGAGGACTTCCCGGAAGAAGAGCGGGCGGCGTTCGGCGAGTTCGTTGAGATGAGCAAAAGCAGGAAGATGGATCGGATCCTGAGGATCCTGAGGAAGACAGTATGGCCGATTTGATCCAATCCATGCATAACGTGCTGGCCCAAAAGGACCCCCTTTTGGCAAATGAAACCAGGAGAGTGATTCTCAAGGAGTTTTTGCAGGCCTATACCCTTGATTTTCTCTACAATCATTACCGCTATCGCAAGCTCAATTTTTACGGCGACACATGTCTGCATATGATCTACAAGCTTAACCGTCTTTCAGAAGATATCGACCTGGATAACAGCCCCGGGGTCGGCCTGAACGATCTGGAAAATGATTTACTGACCTACTACCGCTCCAACATCGGGTACTCCCATGTGACCGCCAGCACCCAAACCGGGGAATGGGGTGTTCGGCGCACCACGCTGAAATTCCCCCTGCTCCAGGCTCTTGGGCTATCGTCTCATGATAATGAAGCGCTGCACCTGAAAGTGGAAGTCAGCCAGCATCAGCAGATTTCCATCCTGCAGAAAACACCTGTCCTGGTTTATGGACGGAGCTTCGTGGCTGCGCATTTTTCCATCGAAACGCTGATGGCCGGGAAGATGCTGGCATGCCTCGAACGTAATTTCCAGAAAGGGAAAGGCGCTGCGATCAAAAGCCGGGATTTCTATGACCTGCTGTGGTTCATGCAACAAAAAATTCAGCCGCTGGAGGAAAAACTGGCTAAAGATGGCCGCCAGCCTTACACAGCCCGGTCGGCCATGCAAATGCTGGGTGAAAAGATCGCCGGTTTGAGATTGGCGGATCTGGCAGCGGATCTGCTGCCCTTGTTCGAACAACGCTCATTCATCGAAGCCTGGCTGGAAAGTTTCAAAGAGAACTTCCAGGCATATCAGACCTATTACCTCTAAGATGAAACATCTGCGTTTTCAGATGATTTCACAGGATCACGCACGGTAATCATAAAACAAATCCGCCCATCCACCGGGCGGATCTTGTCAATAAGTGTACCAAACACGCGCCCTTAGACGCTGTCCAGCATCCCGTTCACCAGGCTCTTCCGCTCGAGCCAGCGGAACAACCAGTAACCGACGGCAATGTACACCAGCCCCACGGCCACCTCGCCGGCCAGCAGCCCCGCCACCTCCCCGAAGCCCGCCCCGTCCAGCGCCGCCCGCGCCGCCATGATCCCGCGCGTCATCGGCAGCGCGTACGAGACCGGCTGGACCCATTCCGGCAGCGCACTGACCGGGAAATTGGCGCCCACCAGGATGTAGAGCGACAGGCTGAGGGTCGAGGTGATCATCCAGCCGTCGCGGTTGACCAGCGAGACACTGCCGGTGATGTAGCCCAGCCCGCTGGTGGTGAAGGCCGTGATCAAGACCGCCAGCAGCGCCAGCGGGAAGTTCATGCCCGAGAAGCGGAGGCCGAAGATGGACACCGCCACCAGCAGCCCGACCGCCACGGTCAGGAAGCTGTCGAGGATGTGGAAAAGCCCGCGCCCAAAAAAGATCACCGTGCGCGGCGCCGGGCTGCCCAGCAGGTACGACATGGCCCCGAAGGCGCGTTCGTTGCCGACCGTCATCGAGATGCCCGACAGGCAGTTGGCGGCCGGGATGAGCAGGATGTTGCCGATCACGATGTAAACCGGGTCGTTCAACCCGACGAAGCGCCCCAGGAAGATGAACATCAGCATCGAGAAGAAGGTGAAGCCGAACTTCGAGGTGAAGTAGCTGAAAGGGTTGGCCCAGCCGAACAGCGAGCGCCAGGCGTACCAGGCCTGGATGACATACAGGCGGGCATAGCGCACGAGCGGCGGCATCAGATCGACCTCATTTCACCCGTCACGCGGATGCGGTCGTGCACGCGCCCTTCCAGCAGGCGGGTGACGCCCCAGAAGAGGAACGACAGCAGCAGCCCCAGCCCCCAGCATTCCGCCAGGCGGGCCAGGTCGTGTGAGCCGGTCAGGGCGGCATCCAGCGCCTCGAGCGCCCAACGGATGGGGAAGATGGTCGAGACGGCCTGCATCCACTCCGGCAGGATCCGGATCGGGTACATGAAGCCGCACACCAGCGCAACCGGGATCTCGAGGAACTCGACGTAGGAGCCCGACAGGCGCGACCAGACCGTGAAATTGGCCAGGAACACCCCCAGCGACCACAGCCCGGCCAGCAGGACAAGCAGCGAGACCAGCACGGCTGCCAGGTTGACCCCGGCGAAGGAATAATCGAACACCAGCACGGCGATGATGAAGGCCGCCAGCAGGCTGACCAGCCCGGTCAGCACGTTGGCCATCGTGCGGATGGCCTCGACCGTCCCGAGCGAGGTCGGGCTGGCGACGATCAGTTCGAGCGTGCCGTCGCGCCGGTCAGCGCGGATATCGTACAGCGAAGAGAAGACCAGCCCGCTCCACATGCCCAGCACCCCGCTGCCGATGACCGTGTAGATCAGGTCGGGCCGGGGGTTGCCGGCCGCGCGCGAGAGCAGCATGCCGACCAGCGAGAAGATGGCCGGCTGGATGAAATACAGCGCGAACGAGTACAGGTTGAACAGGCGCACCTGGAACTGCACGCGCACCTGCTGGCGCACCAGCCGCAGCGCGCGGGCGATCACGGCTTTTTCCCCTGGATGATCGAGATGTAGACATCTTCGAGCGTCTGGTTGCGCACCTCCAGGTTGCGCACCTGCTGCGAAGCGATGAAGGGCGCCATGGCCTGCATGACCGCCTCCGGCTGGCGCGTGCGCACCGACAGCTTCTTGTTGCCGTCATCGCCGGCCAGCGTCTGGCATTTGGCGCGCAGGTCCTTCAGCGCAGCCTGCAGCAGCGCCAGGTCGGCCGCGCGCACTTCGATCTCGACCAGGCTGTCACCCGGGATGCGCTTCTTGAGGCTGGCCGGCGAATCCAGCGCGACGATATCGCCCTCCTTGATGATGGCGATGCGGTCGCACAGCTCCTCGGCCTCGGCCATGTAGTGGGTGGTCAGCAGGATGGTCTTGCCGCGCCTGGCCAGCTCGCGCACGGTCTTGCGCAGCTCGCGCGCCCCGACCGGGTCGATGCCGACGGTGGGTTCATCCAGGTAGATCAGCTCGGGGTCGTGCAGCAGGGCACGCGCCAGGTGCAGGCGCTGCTGCATGCCCGAAGAGTAGGTCTCGACACGGTCGTCGCGCCGGTCATCCAGCCCGACCAGCGCCAGCAGCTCGTCGATGCGCCTGCGGGTGACCGCCGGCGCCAGTCCGTACAGCTCGGCGAAATAGAGCAGGTTGTCGACCGCCGACAGGCGGGTATAGAGCCCGCGCGCGCCGCCGAAGGTGAAGCCGATGCGCTCGCGCACGGCCTGCGTCTCGCGCACCACATCGTGGCCCAGGATGGTCGCGCCGCCCGAGGTGGGCAGCAGGATGGTGGCCAGGATCTTGACCGTGGTGGTCTTGCCGGCGCCGTTGGGGCCCAGCAGGCCAAACAGCTCTCCGCGCTCGACGGTGAAGGAGATGTCTTTGATGGCGGTGGTGGTTTTGGCCTTGCGGCGCCAGAAGCCTGAGCGGCTGGTGAAGGTTTTATGCAGGTGATCGACCGAAATGGCGGGATCGGGCATGAGTGCGCTCCCTGAGAGAGGTTGAAGTATGTATTGTACTAGAAATCTGGGATCACGGAACATGCAGGCGGCGAGATGAACTGGAAGGGCTCGCGCAGCAACTCACCGAGGTGGAAGATACCCCTGCCCTTGGAAGGCTTGCTGTTGGAAGGCAACGCAGGCCTGGATGTCGGTCACCGGGTGCACGGACAGCTGGTCAGCGTGGATGTCGAGCGGGGCTATATCGACTTCAGTAGGCTTTGAACTCGGGGGATCACAAAGCCTCTCCCCTACGCAAGAGGCCACAGGTCAGCCAGTTTGTCCTGGGTGAGTGTAGGAAAATTGCAAGCGATCACGATGATCCGCAGTAGGATTGGGAAGAGGGCATTTTTATGCATCATGAATCCTAAGTGTGATGGGCAGTGACGCAGACTAAGGATATTTTCTCACACTTTCCTCCGGGTGCGCCGAACAAGCGTGAGGCGCACCGGAGGATCACCCCCAGAACACTAAGTGTCCTGGAGACCCACGCTAAAAGCGCCCATGAGGAAAGCGCCACGAGCCCATCCACCTCCTTTAGGGGGATCGTGAGCAGGTGTGGCTGGTGAACCATGATTGAGATTAATCGGGGAAATCAACTAGAAGGACTATGAATAATAAAGTGGTAAATTTATTTCATCTACTTGTTTGTTTAAAACCCCAGCCAATTGTTTTTTTAGATTTTCAGGGTTGGATTTATATCTCAACTCCAGATCACCACCAACAGAATAAAAAGCAAGTTTCTCACCAACAAACTGGTTAACTGGTGCTGTTATCATTCTCCTATTAAGAGGGTCCCACAACAACCCATTCCAAGGATCATCGGTCAGAAATACCGGAATTTTTGATATTAATTGTATCGCCTCATCTAATGGTTTTCCTGTAAGAATTATTGATTTAATTACCTTAACAATTAATAAAACACCTATTGGCCGAAATAATAAATAACCACCATCCTCGTTTCTAAACTCGGTGGCTATCCCGTTTGCTGATTCTTTTTCATAATATTTTTGGAGCCATTCAAATTGACCGACTAGTCGATCCCAAAATTCGACAGACTTAGCATAATATTTGTTTATTTCCGATTCAGGGGGCCGCCTTTTCTTAATATCGTTCCACCCTCTTGGCTTTGCCCTAAGATATATATCTAAAGAATCATATAAAGCAATGATTGAAGTGAAGTTTTTATTATCAGCTACGGGCAAATTCTTCGATTCGGCCAGTGAGAGTTTCTCATGGAAAAGTGGGTATTCATCGGCAAGACGGCGGGTAACAATGGCGACGACATCATCTTCATCCAAAGCGATTGAATCTTTTTTACTAACTGGTTTTGCGTGGCGATTTAATGTTGTAAAAAGCCGTCGAGTTCTCTCTATTCCGCGTTGGTCATTCTTATGTCCAACGAATATAGCACCTACTTCTTCATTACCCAGGGATGGGTCTTGTTTGATAGCAATTTTTATTCCTTCAACTCGATGCTGTCCATCTAGAGCAAATAGTGTTTCATCTCCTCGAAGTTCCAGAATACCTAAAGCACCTGCGATGGATACTGGTAAATTATCTGCATCAAAAAGATCGTTATCTTTGATTCCCAATTCATACCACTCAGGTTCCCCCTTATATACACCGATTACCAATGTATTAAAAAACCGTTGTGGTTGTGTGAGAAGGTAATCTTTAATTTGTGGGGCTCTTTTTTTTAGACGCCTTTGTATTAATTCATTGAGCGTTTTTCCTGGGTGAATTTCCTGCGCGATTTTTACACGCTCAGCAATATCGCTCATTTTTAGAAACGTTAGATAGTAAATCCAATCACCCATGTGGGCTCTTAGAGCTGGTAGTAAAATCTTTTCGGGCATAAAACAATCTCCAATCAAAATGCTAACCTTACCCGTCGGACCTCAGCAGGTAAATCTGCATTAGTAGGTGGCAGAAAAGCTTTCAATAGCTCTTCTTCAACCTCTGCAGGAGTTATAGGTTGGTTGACAATTGGCGCACAGGTAAAATATATGTAACCAGAATATCTGATAAGTGTATCTATAACCCGTGGCCTGCCTGATGGATCTAATGTCTCCCGAAGATACTCCTGATACCGTTTACGTAAAGGTCTATCAGTATTTCCAATATACATGAGATAAGATGCATCTAAGTTGTTAGCAAGACGTGGTTGAATAACGAAAGCGTATACACCAGGGTCGGTTGGTATCGAATTAATCGTGCTGTTATTAAAATCGAATACTTGCCAGTCAAGGTTTATATTCACATGACATAATTGCCAACGGCAAGGCCAAAGAATCAATCGTACCTCATGCGCTTTTGCATCAGAAATAAGATCCACTAATGAAGGATTAGTAACATTGGGTTGCGCTTGTTGAATCATTGTTGGACCTTGTTATGATTTATTGATTTCGGATAATACCTGATAAGCATTTACAATAATTGGTATAGTACTCAAAATATCTTCTTTGTTTGTATATCGCCCTAAGCTAATTCTAATAGTTGACAAAGCATCTAGGCGACTCAAACCAATTGCCGTTAATACATGAGATTGCTCAACTGCCCCGGATGAACAAGCAGATCCAGTCCCTATCATAACTTGAGGAGTATTTAATAATAACGCATCTGCGTCAATACCAGGTAAAGTCAAGTTACTCGTATTAGGCAAGCGATCAGCAAGAATCCCGTTTACTTTTATGGAATGAATAGCTGAACGTAAATCTGTCTCTAAAGCATCATGTAGGTTTTGTATACGGTTACCTTCGCTCAACACTTCGATCTGACAAATTTGACAAGCTTCCCCAAAACCAACGATACTTGGCACATTACTCGTTCCAGACCTTAATCCATTTTCTTGTCCTCCCCCATACCAGATCGGCTCTATAGGGATGGCTCTGGGTCCCCCCCGAACGTACAGCGCTCCAATTCCTTTGGGCCCATAGAGTTTGTGAGCGCTCATAGAGAGCAAGTCTACATCCCATTCATCAATACTAACTTGGATTTTTCCAACGGCCTGGGCTGCATCGCAGTGAAATAGGGCCCCCTTTTTATGAGCAAGTTCAACCAGTTGAGAGATAGGCTGTATAGTTCCGATTTCGTTATTTGCCCCCTGTACTGATACTAGAAGTGTGTTATCGTTTATCGCTTCCCTGGCGGCATCCAGAAGCACCTTTCCATCAGAATCCACAGGAAGAAATACTACATCAAATTCTTCTTCGATTAATTTTTTGCACGCAAGTAAAACAGCTTTATGCTCTATGACGCAAGTAACAATTCGTTTACGTTTTCCGTTTCGATTTATACGCGCAACGCCAAGGATTGCTAGATTATTACTCTCAGTAGCTCCGCTGGTGAAAACAATTTCATTATGACGCGCGCCAATAAGGCCAGCAACTTGCTCTCTTGCTTCATCAACTGCTTTCGCAGCCAATCGCCCCTGTTTGTGAAGGCCGTTTGCTGGATTTCCAAAAATCTCGCTAAAATATGGCAGCATTTTTTCAACAACCCTAGGGTCACAGGGAGTTGTTGCGTTGTAATCCAGGTAAATTCCATCAATTTTCACGAATCGATTACCCTGGAAGTACTTCGTATTGAATATTGCTATCGTATTGTCGGTATTCAGCATCAAGCATGAATAGTTGATCCCAAACTAATTGCCGTAGTTGTTTAGCGGGACGAACGCAATAATGATTGAAATCCTCATCAGACACATCTCCATGCGGAAAGAGCAATTTCATCATACCGCTGGCTATAGATTGAACTGCATCACTATTGCGCTTATATTTCTTTCCAGTAAGTCGAATACGACGAGAACATAACTGATCAATTTCAAGGTCATCTCTAAAGCTAAGCAATGCATCTCCAAAAAAGTCGGCTTTCATGCCTACATTCTTGGCAAAACTTTCAGGCCCTAGTTTTTTTGTTTTCCAACCTGGAATTATTCCCTTGAGACGGTCGAGGAAAGCGGTTTCCTGCATAAAAACCGGGAGCTCTTTTATTACGGGGGTGTTGACAGGATTTTGATGAGTATCTAACAAAATATTAGCTAGCATAACTAAACTACAGTCACTCGACGATTCATGTAAACCACCTCGGGTTAGGCGAGTATTAGCTAGAAACCCTTTCAACCCACCTACAATTTCTTCGGGTTTTTCAAACTTCAAGGTCTGTACTTCGTCAAGAACAACAACTTTGTATCGAGCAAGTAATCCCCATTGACCAGATGCATTATTGACAAAAAGCACAGCTGGTGAGATGTTGCCACCGCTTACTAATCTCACACGAGAAGATATGTTTTCGAAGAAATAGCTCTTCCCTGTTCCTTTTGGTGCTAACTCAATAAGATGCATGCTTTTCTGAACTAATGGAAGCAATCTGCAAAGAGTATAGATTTGTTCTTCTTCTGAGAAATAAGTCGGATCATACCCCATTGATGTCATTAGTAAATACATCCACTCTTTCAAGTTAAATTCACGTCGCGCCTGCTTGAACAATGTAAGATCAACTGTCGCCTGCATCGGGTGAAAACTTTGTACAGATACACCGTCAGGTGTACTGATAAGTTCCACAACTCCCCACATACCTTGTTTTAGCAAATCGGGGTATTTATCAACAATACCATCAGCAATTAGTGCATCAGTAATTTGGAGCAATTTCAATTGCGCAGCACGATCCTGCAAACGACGGGTAAGCGAGATGTCAACTTCAACCGAAGTCAATGCTTTGACAGTATCACCGTTAAGTAATCGATTTTGTATAACCTTTGATTCATCTGGTCCGGGGATATATCGGTTTGCCCAATCCCTAATCTTATTTGTTTGTTCGTTAGTTAAAAGACCTTTGCCTGGTGCAATCATGTCTATTGCCCATTCAGCAACGTATGCAGGAATACCACGTTTATCTAATTTTGTTGTTGGTAACCTGCGTTTATCAATAGATACATCGCCAAATACTTTCTGCACTTTTACATCTAAATTGCTTAAAAATGATGTTTGAGAATAATCAGTTGAATCGTTTTCATCTGTCATCATAGGTCTAGTCCTTCAAGGATTGATTTATCTCGGGTATATAGTTCAGTTACGCTAATGCCGACAAGGGAGGTCGATACGCCAAACTCCTCTCCGCTAGGTAAACGTAAAGTAAAATTAGCTTTACCAAGGGACACTTGTTCACTTGAAGGCCAGGTTGTAATGTCAATTTCAAATTCAGTTTTCTTCAACCCTGGCACATTCTTCATAAGCTCAAACGAGAAATTCATGTCGCCGCCAAAATTAATCTCAGCTTTAGTAAGATCCAAGTCAATTGTGCTGGGATTAATTGTTGAGACAATTATTTTTCCTGGCAAGGTAGCTCTACCAGCTCCACTAAATGCGAATTCAATATTCGGCCTTTCAATATTGCGTTCGAATACCATCCACGGAATCACCACTTCTTCGGGAAATAATCCACCATGAGTAGATATTTCCTTTTCGTATTTTTCGTGTCGGAAAGCGCTATCGGAAAGAATAACAGCCGCATCATCGGATAATAACCCGAAACGATCTCTAGATAAATATACTAGATCATCTTCTATTCTATACCCTGTTTTGTCAAACTGAATGTTTGTCCTCCCCCACGCTGCACGCCCATGCGCCTGCATCCCTTGAGGAACATCCACTATTCTATTTGAAACCCCAAGAAATCGACCATGGTCTGTAGTAATAATGATTTTTAGCGGAATTGCAGGAATTAATTTCTCAACAACATCATTGATCTTTTTAGCTATTGTTGAAAGTTCCCCTTCAACTTCTGTTTTCAGCATAGGAGAATTGTTCTTGGTATGATAAATGCGATCAGGATCTTGGATGCGCCAAATGAATAGATCTCCTGGATGTGCTGCCTGTAATTTTAGCAATGGAGTTTGGCGTTCGGATACATCTTCTCCAAGTAATTCTAGCTCTTTCATAAGAGTTGGTTGAACACCATGAACAAGAGCCCCTTTTGCGAAATCTGTTACGGTGGGTAATGGAGCAAAGCATAAAGAGTTCTCAATCATTACCAATCTTTGGGATCCATTTGACTTTAACAAAGCATCCAGTAAAATTTTTGCATCTATCGCTTGTAGCCCATCCAAGATTATCAATAGATCCACATAATCAGAGTCTTGATCCTTTAGATCTTTGGATTTAAAGAAACTCAAGTATTTTTTTGAAGTTAATGCTTTAGGGTAGAAATCTAAATACCATTTTGCAAATTGTTGACCTAACTCTAATACACGCGGATAAGATTTTTCTGCTCTGGCAGCAAACTGCCATTCTCTGAATGGTAAATATTCCTTTTCAAACCAATTTAAAACTAACTCAGGTTCATCTGGCACATCTACTGGTTTTGAGGCTTGCTTAAGTACTTTTAGGCGAGCCCTATCCTCCCCTGAAATAAAACGAGCTATTTGATCATGTCTTTCATGTGTAAGCCCATCCGGATATTTTTCAAAGTAATCCAATGTTGCCAGGGCAACAATTTGCTTAAAGTGCCAGGGAGTTGGGGATTTCAAGAACCTATCAAAAAAAGTGCCGTTGGTTTTTGTTATTTCTTTTCGCCAAGATTCGTTCAATATTGCGATCCATTCCAGCGGTACAGGAAGAGGAAACTCGCCAAATTTTTCAAGGAATGGGGTGATTGTTTCTCCAAGCCATTTTCCTAACAATATTCTCGCATTAGATGGATCGTGTACTTGATAGATATCACTCAAATCCGGAGATGCTCGTCTCCAATCTTCAGTCATCGCTCTCAAAATTGGTAGAAATGCTGCATTCGGTTCTTTATCCACCAACCAGAGTAACCATTCCGCAACATGTTTCTTAGAAGGGGCAGAATCCCAAATGGGTATGGGAAAGCATGCGTTCAATATGGCAGAAGCAGAAAGTTTTTCAATTTTAGCAAGCGAATTTCCAATCGTATTGCAGATGTATTCCGCCTGTTCGATAGTTAATCCTGTAAAAATCCCGACCAGATCACGAATAGGTGAGTAAGCATCCGAAGTGGGTATATTACGACCACTGAAGAACGTTTCAGCCCACGCGCAAAGATGCCGCCCTCGAATAAACATCGGGTTTTTAGATGTAGCATTTTCTAAAAATGCCGTTTCGGTATCGATCAGTAAGTACCCACTTGGTATAAGGGCATTACCATCAGGATCCAAGAGGATATGGTTCATTCCGAAGCGCCTTACTCACGCTTATCTAATGAAGATTTTGAAGCCGATCCAGGCATTCTTTTCGAATTTTCGGATCAGATATGGACAAGAATAATTTTTCGATCCGCTCCATAACATCTTTGGCCTCTTTTTCGAGTTTGGCAATCCTTTCTTGTGCCTCAAAATCATTTAGTTTTGAATGAAGAATATCGATTCGTTTGTTCAACTCTGGAGTGAGAAATGTTGGTAATCTGATTAGCTTTGCTCGGACTTCAACTACCTTACCCTTAGTAAATTCATCCTCAAGAGAAGCTATCCATTTTTCTGTTTTGGAAATCTCCAATTGCTCACGATTATCAAGGTCGTGTTGGAACTTTATTGCATCTGATTTTTGATTTTCACCAAGATATTTATCGTATTTCAAAATGCATTGACTAATACGTTCTCTAAGCTTGCGCACATCCTCTGGGTCTCTAACCGAGGCATTTTCGATCTGTGTCAAGTCGTTAAAGTAGGAACGAACCTGAACTAATTGTTCTCTTGCCTGCTTTAGTGCTGACTCATAATTAGTCCCTGCATAGCGGCCATCATTGCGCAGGATTTGTTCAAAAAGTGTATTTGCCTGTTCTTGATTTACTACTGTTATTTCCTTGGTCGCATTTTCCGCAAATGTCACTAATGCAGAGATTGATGCTTGAATTTCCTCCAATTTCAGACTCTTAATTTCTGTAAGAGATGAGGAGCCGTTGATCATAGCCTGAAGAATTTCTTCATACTGATACAGCTTTGCCAAATCCGCGCTAGATGTCATTGCATTAATTTGGTTGCACTTTGCAGCTTCTTCAGATTCTTCTTTGAGCTCTTGAACCCGAATATCTAATTTAGCTTCGGCAGCTGAAACAAGCGATAACAAATCAGGTTTCTGCTTCAAGGTAGACTTATAACTATTTAAAATATCTCTTACCGAATCGGCACCTTCAAGGCGGTTCAATTTTTCTGCCCGCACGCAGGTCGCCTCTACTACTTTTTTGATTTGGTAATCTAGTTTTTCTTGAATTTCGGTGACTGAAGGTTGATATGCTGTTACTAGTTCGACGATATCAAGATGTTTGATATCCTTGATTAAGGCAAGTAACCGAGTAAGATCATTCTCTCCGGAAATTGAGGATAATATTTTATTTGCATCCTGATCATATTTCTCGGCGGACTCTAAGGCTGTGTTTAAAACAATTATTGCCTGGCTGAAAATATCTTTTTCGTCTTCAGCACAGATAACTTGATTCACAATTTCATTCAAAGTACTAAGTTGATTTGCTGCATCTTTCTGATTACGAGATTCTCCTTTTTGGATGCTATCAACCAAATCACGACCTTCTGTCAACGCTTTATCAGCATCTCGCCGGGTAATCGCCAGACTCTCCTCTGTGCAGATATTTCCCAAGAAATCTTGTGGGGTTCCTTTGTCGATCAAATTTTCCAAGTATTCAAGTCCTACAACTTTTGTTTTCGCATAAAACCGGAGTTCATTATTATGTTTACCAATCCATGCAGTAAACAATAATGTCGCAGTGTTGTAATCGAAACCGAATGGAGAATTGAACAAGTTGGGTATGAAATTCTTTACATGTACTTCCTTTTCATCTGGTTTAATTTGTTCTTCAAGGTAATCCCAGGTATGTTTAAGGGATAAAATATCATCCGGTTCCTGGATCCATGAAGTGCTTGAGAGTAAATGCCAATTGATGAATAATTGTTGCTGGCATATCCGATCTCTTGCCAATGGTGTCATTCCAGCAAGGGTCGAACCAACGCGATTAAAAAGAAGGTTTTTAGATACCGTTTTTACACCTTCCCGTAAAGGGCTTGCCCCTCGTTTTGGATTGGCGGGTAGATCAGTGAAAAATTCAGGAGGGCGATAGGGATAAGCGAGTTCATACAGTTTTAGCAATACACTTTGGATACTTACGGTTGCCAGCGCGGCCAAACTCGGTTTATATGCTTGAGGTACTACGATTGTCTTTGGCTTGCGAGGAATACTTGCGAACCTTGTTTCATCATCAAGTAATTCGCCAATGGCCTTGATAAGTTCCTTCGTGGTGCGCTGGAATTCTGCGTCATAAGTTGTTTGACCAATTTCCTTGAGAGAATCTTTATTCTTGGAGATTGTTTCCAAGGCTTGATAACGGAGAAATTGATCCGCCAACTTCTTATGAATGATTTGTGGCAATATTAACATAATTGGTGGGGGTGTTTCTGAGGATAGGGTTTCGTGCAATACCTCAGGAGCATTTTTAATGAAGTATTCGATATCAGAGTCGTCAAGCGCCATCAACCAGCCTACAAAGCCTCGGCACCCATCCTGTAATCCTTTGGAAGAAAGCCTATATGGGCGCGTCAATTCTTCAAGGTAATCTTTGGTTAATTTACTTCTAGTAATAATTGCGGCATTAGCTGCCCAATCAGAAGGTGTCCCCCACTTGATGCTTACTTCTATATGATCGGCTCCCGAGATAAGTGTAGCTATTTTATCGTTGAGGGCTGATAATTCATCATCCCCAAATTTTTTATCATCAATTATTTCTCGTATCTTTTGTTCCAGTGCTTTTGGATTTGCTGCCACTGGCCAGAATGAGTTAAACCGTGTGTTTTCGTCGAATTTGGTAATATTACTTTTTCCAAGTTCTTTGAGAATATTCACCGTTGACTTGTTATCAAGTCCAACCATTTGTGAAATAAGCTCAACTTGTTTTTCGCCTGTAACATTAATACCATCGGCAATTTGAAGCAATAAAGCCTGGAGAATATTACGCTGTTCTTGTGTGGCAGAATCCCCAAATACCTGCTCTAGATTATCAATAGCGTTTTCATAAGAAGAATAATGTTGTTCAGTTGCTACACGCGGACCAAAATAATTGATTAATTCAATAGGTAAGATCCAATTGATTTTGTCATCTGATAAGACCACTTCATTTTGTTTTGACTCAAAACGATCACGGACAAATTTCAAAATAGTTCGAGGATCGTCGTCAACTCCTTGACGCATTTTCAGATGGCATAATAAGGCGGTTGTAAATGGGTGCAATGGGTAACATCCTTTGGTAACCACATCACGAAATTTATCATTCGTCCAGCGCAACTCTTGATCGTAGCGATTATGATACAAATCCCATACAAGCTCAGTTGCTTGTCCGTAGATATATCCCTTAACACGAGGATTTTCCTTAAGAAATTTATCCCAGGCAGGCTCAGATTGAGCCAGATATGCGTTGAGAACAGATTCCATCAATGAATAAAGCGCATACTTGCGATCAATACGGCTCAATTCTCTCTTAATATTTTGTAGTGTTTGACCACCTTGTTGACGTTCGGCCACTTCGTCTGGATCGTGTTGCGCAAAGGCCACAAACAATGCTTTCCCTTTCAGGTCCCCAATTCCATTGAGTAAATCCTGCAAATCACCAACCGCTTTGCTTTGACTGTATCGTTCGATAAATTGACTGAATTCATCAAATAATATTACAAGACCTGCCAACGGCTTCGCGTCTTTACAATAACTGTCTACAACCCAGATCACAGCTTCGCGTAAGCTAAAATTGCCTTCCGCATTAGGAGATACACCATTATTTAGATGAGCAAACAACTGAATGTACTGCTCATAGGCTTCTTGTTTATTTTTTTCTACATCTTGAAGAAGATTGGGGATATCTGTATTAAAGCTTTCTTTGAGGAACTGTTTCGCTATTTTGTCGTCAGCCTTGCTTTGAATCCACTGCTTGGCCTGTTGATACCAGAATGGCAGATCTGCATTTTGAGTAGCAGGATGTTCTTCCATAGCCTTTTTGAGAGCAGGAAAAAATTGTTCTCTCAAAGTACGGGGAGTATCCCCTCGCAATCGAACAACCAGAAAACGGTCATATTGTTTTTTGAATTCTCGAAAATTCTCTGCTTCAGAGAGATTGTTATGCAGGGTAATATCTATCCGTCCTAATACTTCTTTCACCTCGGGTGATTGATATGGTTTTGAGAAAAAATTTGCCAAAACCAAAGCCAGATGACTTTTTCCATGTCCATAGTTCGCAACAACTACAAAACGATTGACAGGACTGCTATTGATATAAGATAATCGAATTTCTCGCAAAAGCTGGATAGAACTTACAACACGCGACTGGCTGCCATGAGTATCCGGAGCGCTATCCGCAAAAATATATGACTTAAGCAATGTCGTGTTATCTGTCTTATAGTCGTAGTTGCTTAACTGAACATCACTGATAAATTTCCCCTGAGTATCCAGTTTGACTAGCTCTTTGATTAACATAAGTCCCTCCAGATACTGGCATTATGCCAAACGAGAATCCTTCTTCCATTTTCCAAGAAGCAATTCTGATGGTAAAAGATGGATGGCTGTATCAGGAATAGCGATTAACAAAACGCGGGCGCGACCAGGAAATCGATTAAACATATCCTGCCAAATTTGCTGACGCTCATCGTCCTTAATCCCAGAAAGCAGCAAATCTATGTTATAAACGAGCACGCAATCACTTTGACCTTTAGACGATGCAACATCATCCAAAATTTCGATCACCTTTTTTGCAGACAAACGTACAAATTCAGCGTCGGTGGGCAGTTTATCATGTAAATACAAGCCGATATCAAGCGCCTGTACTCCAAGATGAACAGCCATTTCAGCCTCATGCCCGATTTTGTTTAACGGCATTAACCATAAACCAACATGGGTTCGTGCTGTACGACGGCGTAAGTATTCAACGAGGGTTTCTAGCTTAGTTTGTGCCATAGAGTTTTTGGAGAAGGAATTCTCGGTCTTGGCAAAGAAGGACAACCTGATAAGGAGGAGCGGTACGATGAACATCCAAATAACGCGCTTCTTGAAGGACTTTGAGAGCTTCATATAATTCAGCTTTTCCCATGAAAAATAAACCTGGAAAGCCGCTCTCCTGCAAGGTGTCTAACCCAATAGATAAACGCCTTGAATAATGCGCTTCCCAAAAGTCAATTAAAGCATAACCTATTGCCCAGATTGGAGCTGGAGCCGGCTCGCGCACACGATAACGGCAGTTGTCTGTAGCTTCGAGAAAACGAAGTTTCCCCAATCCTTCAGGTTTGGTATAAGTTCCCACAAACACCGTCGCTGTGCTTCGAACAGAACGCTGCGAAAGTTTCTTTTTTTCTGTTTGCCAAATATAATTACCAATCTGTTCAACTAAATCATCAGCTGAAAAGATACACCCCGAATAAAAACGTTTTGAGACAATCTCATGCCAAAATAGAGCGCCCGGTCCGTGAGGCGCGCTGAGGTGATAATGCATTAACCACTGTGTGCCTATCTGATCCAATAGATTATCATGCTTTAAAGCATATTTCCCAAAATTGGACAAACGGTAGTTGGAATTTATAAATCCACAGCCCAAAGCATAACGCGGCATTGCTTTTATGTACCTGGTCCCTAAACTTGTTTGTTGTTGAAACAAGCCTTCTCGCTCTGTTTGGCGCATATTTTCTATGCAAGTGCTTTCATTTGTAACATTAATGATCTGAAAAAGCGATTGTCTAGAAAGAGGAAATGTTTCGTGGAATACTGTTCCCAACCGGTTAGTTTCAATCAATGCCTACCTCCTCTTAGAAATTAATGGTTGTATAGGGGCCGGCTCTGTAAAATTCGCGTATGGATTAAGTGCAGATATGAGAAATTCTCTTATTTCTTGCCTTGAATCTTTATCAGAAATTACTTCATAGCAATAATCACTTAAATATGCATACTCGATATTCTCAATTATTCTCTTGGTTCCTCCCCCCGAAGTTGTTATTTTGGCGTATTGGATTTCGCGATTGTTTTTTATTTGATGATGCCAGAAGTTGGATGTTCGTAGGTGAAAAAAAGGCGGAGCAGGTTGATTCCATTCTTTTCTGGTACGTATGAGATTAAAAATATTCGTAAAACTTTCTACTAAGTCGGCATTGAAATATATTTTATTCTCTTTGAGTTTACCTTTATCAAATAAATCTATAACAGCCAATAGCATCACTAACTTATGTGGCTTTTTCGGTCCATGTGTAATATCGCGTTGCATTTTTTGGATTTCCGATTTGAGCCTGACTAAATTCTGTTTTTTATCTTCTGAATTTTCACTCATGGGTTGATCCTATAAATGACAAATTAAACATGATTCGCCGCCCCCCTCTACTTCACCTATTCCAAACACTTGAGAAAGGGTTTGATTCTTATTTCTATTCTTTTGGCGTTCTTGAAATCTAGCATGTTCTAATTTTATTTCTTCTTTACGTTGAGGATTTTCTTTTAGTGATTTTAGACTTTCCCTTTCATTCCAGGTATATCCTTCACCAGTATCAGGATCAAGCTTTTCATACCCCATAGCATCATCGAATAGATTCGGATGATTTTCGAGCAATCCAACCCATTCAATGCGTTGCTGGAAGAAACAGAAATAGCATCCTGAACGAGATCGCCACTCATAATATTTTGGCAGGCCTAAGCCACTCTCTTCAAGAATTCTAAAAACATCATCCTTGTTAATCCCATCTTCCACAAATGGGTATTTGGGGACTATATTGGGTTTTGTCGAGATATAGCCTTTTCTATGTGCCTCATCAACTCTAATACCCACATAATTGAAACACAGATCGTCACCAACATATTTTTCAAAAGGTTCGATCTTTAATTTCCTCGTACACCACCTCGTTCTTGCATCAGGAAGAACGCCATTGTAAAGTTGTAAGTAATGCTTGAACGGTCTATCAGGATTCAATCGGTGAATTTCCTTACCTAAATAAACTTCTATTCTGTCAAGATATTCCTTAGTTTCTTTCAATTCTTCCCCGGTATCACAAAAAACATATTCCATTTCGGGGATTCGGCCACGCATGAAGATAGCTAACGCGGTGCTGTCTTTACCACCCGAAAGAGATAATATGTGACGTGTTGGTGTTTTTGTATTTGTAGCCATTTTCTTGGCCTTGATTTACCTATAAAGTGAGATAAATCAATTATACAGGTTCTCTATACACAATAACATTCTCGTATCATCAGAACTCATTCGTCGGATTTCTTGTTGATTTCCTTTAAAAGCACTTGAAGGGCAGCCCTTAAAACTCTCGGATCATCAGTAAATGATTTTTGTATGTACTTTCTGATTTTCTCCGCAACTATGCGGCTATTCTCGCGCTGTTCGGGGGAGAGGCTGACTTCGGATGCTGCTTCTTCTCGTTCCGTCTGGAAAGCTCTCCCAAGTATCTTCGCTTGAATCTGGAATCGGTCTATTTCAGCATCAGTCCAGGTGCGAGGTGGTCGGCCAGCGATGAAGGCCAACACACTTTCGAGAGCGGCTCGTTCATCTTCGGTTTCGGTGGCACGTTTTAGCAAAGGGATGAGGCCAGGTTCTGATGTGCGGGCTGTCATGTCTTCGGCAAAAATGCGGAATTGACCCCAACTTTCCTCTCCCGTTTCCAGTCCGCACGCGGTCAACCATTCATCCCGCCCCCAGGCCAGAAGACGAGGCATTTCGTTCACCATCTCAGTGAAGGCGGCACTTAGGTGCTCGAAAAACACATCTACCTGTTTTGTCATGTTCCGGCTTTGACTGAATGATTTCATGCCAAAAGCGGCCGGCAGGTCTACGAAAAGCAATGCCTCCGGTGAACGAGCCTGCTCAATGGTTGAGCGTACTTGTTTTGCATGATCCGTAAGACGGCTTGTTCTCAACGTATGCTCCGGCAGGGACTTGATGCCTCGGACTAATGCCCGTACGACTGGCATCGCCGCTGCCTCGGTATGATAGGCATTAGCGAAGCGGTCTACGATTGTCTGAAGAGTGCCGGTTATCCGGCACCCGGCTATCCCAAATAATTCAGGGCGGCGCAGAAGAATTTCCCAGTCCGCGATACCCGGTTCAGGAAGTAACGAGCCTTCTCTATACAGTGTGGTCTCACCCTGATAAACGATTAAGAAAGCACATAGGAAGATTGGTATGACCCCATCGGTCAAGCCGTATGGTGGAGCATTTAATATTCGATAGAGTGCGTCGAGTTTTCGTGTTTCAGGTGGGTTCGTAAATATATAATCATTGATCGCATGCCAGATAGGCTTGAGTTTTAGAGGATCGTTGTCGGGAGGCGTGAAAGCCCATTTCTCACCGTTCAAACAATGCAAACCGCTGGCCTTGAGTAAACTCTCATACATACTGCGTTCAGGTGGAAATCCCTCGATACCCAGGTTTTCCTCGATTGCATGGGTTAGCATAGCTTCGATGAGATTACGGCGGGCTGCGGCTCCTTGTGAGGATAAGAGGCGGCGATTGACAATCTCATTCCAGACTATAGGACTTTGGTCGTAAAGAGTATCACAGGTTACGGACAGCAAATGTGAAAGTCCACGATTCCCTTTTTCGGAAATCTCTTCTCCAGCATAAAACCAGCGGCAATCTACAGAATTACGCAAGCGATAAATGCTCAATGAACGATCCAAACTATTTTGAATGAGTGATTGAATTTCTGCGAAACGGGTCCGCAATTCGCGCCGGGCGACCGGGTCATCGCGCAGTTCAGGTGTGTTCTTCTCGACCCAATCAAGACAACGCATCTCGTAAAGTAATTCAGTTACCCTACCAGTGCGTTCAGCTACCCCAATAACAATATCCGGTCGATTACGGAACGCAGCTTGTTCTGCCCATCTATTAAACTCTACCGCTTCGGTTAAATTTAGCGGCAGGCACAAGAGAACTAATCCGCTCGCGCCGGGTACTGGCGTAAGGCTAATTTGGTCGCGTGTTGTTGAATCCACATATCGCACTTCGAAATAGCGCAGCGTTCCGGAGAGATAACTGTGTCTTCTGGCAACGATAGGCCGAGGCGGCATGTGTTCCTGGACTGCGTCCGCGAAACTGAAAGCCCCGGTAAGTTGTTGTTGGGCTTTTTGTAGACGTTCTTCAATATCAACATCGCTACCTTGCCATATTGAATAAGACTTATTGAAACGGCGATATACGATCAAAGACCGTACAGCCATCTTTTTAAGAGCCTGGCGAATTTCTGCTTCTGACTTCTCATTAGAAATCAGCGATGCGATAACATTGGTCTCACTTGCTTGGACGTGACTAACTTCGGCAAGCCAATTCAGTAAACCGATTGTTTTCAAGAGATCAGCTTCCAATTGATCTAGGTTGGGCGTGCTGTTAAGCCTATCAATAGTTTCTGTGATTGCCCTGGCACGAAGGGAAGCGAATAATCTCCCCTGAAAATTTGCAAAGAGATAATCAAACAGTTCTGGCAACCGGATAAATTGTCCAATCAAGTTGCGTTGAATAAATTCTTGGAATCCTGCTGGCTCAAATGAAGCCAGATACGCAAAGACAGATCGTTCGTTCTGCGCTAGCCGATGAAAAATATAAGGTAACGATACTAATGCAGTAGGATGGAAAGGATACGTGCGTGCAGAGAGTTCGATGAACTCATCACTTTTCATCGAGGAGGGAGCCCATCCATTTTCGACAGCATCTTTTGCCGCTAACTTTAGATTTTCCAATACTCCTGTCAAAAGACTGGGGTTATCATATTCAATTGCATTCGACAGCAACCGGATTTGCTGAGAAGGAGGTTCCTGGAAGGGAATATCTTCGAAGCGACCTTGAACCTTGCTCCATTCACGTTGAGCGCTTCTGTCCAGATGCAGCGCGTAACGGTCAAAAGATTGATGCAGAATACCAATAAAAACGAAGGGCATATCCCCGCTTCTGCTGGCATATTCAGCAAGTTCTTGTAGAATGTAAACATCGGACGTTTCCGAATGAGATGCTGAATATTCCAGAGGCTTCCCCATTTCATCTAAAACGAGCATCATACCCAGATATCCATACTCGGGTTGTGTAATAATTCCTATGAAACTCTTCAACCAATTTATAACAGTTCTACTTTCAGATTCTTGTGTCCAATTTACGAGTTCATCCAGCAAGGATTTGATTTTTCCATCTCCATTCAGCCTTTCCAAAGAAAGCAATAAACCATGCTTTATGCAATCCTGGAGAGAAGCGCGGTAGCCAGTAATGGGGACCGGCAATAATCCCTTTGTATTGCCATGATTAAGTGTATAAACCACCCGATCTGCCAATATTGGGTCAATCTTCATGAGATTGGACAACATAAATGAGTGTGAACTCTGTACCGTCCCCATTAAGTTCATCAAGAAAAGGCTGAAATATGATTTACCTGACCCGTATGGGCCTGTAAGCGTCCATGAACGGCCGGGAGAATTACCGTCAAATCGGTGAAGAATTCTTTTCAAGCATGCACGTGCTTGAATTGTAAGAACATATCCTTCCACAATGGAATTTTTGCCTAAGTCTTGTTCCACATTGACGGATCGGAGCCCGCTTTGGTGTATATGCAAAGTTGATGTAATAAACGGTATTTCTTTACTGCTCATAATGTTCCCTTAGCAGTTCAAAAGCAAGATCTTCGAACTTACCTATGTTTTCATCCAGGTAAACCTGGCGTAATCCGGTTGTCTCTTCCAGGCGAATTTTTCCTTTTGTTTCTTTTTCAAGCAACTCCAAAAATTCCATTAAGCTATTTTCATCCAATTTGAAGACCTGACCTGGACTTCCCTCTTGATATATGCAGTCATCAACAGCAATCGTTCGGCGATTCTCCGCTGTTGAGGACAAAAAAGAGAGTAAGGTATAACCAAACACTCCCAAAGGTAGAGATATTTTTGGACCAATATTGAAACGATAAATATTATCGTTTGGAATGAACCTAACGATATCTAATTCGGCCAGTGGACAATCTAGTGTCTCATCTGCGATTGCTCCCAATATGTTTCGAACTGCAGGAACATAAGTTCTTAGGCAGACATCAATCTCGCGATCGATAGTTCCCTGCGTTGTATGGATATTGTTGCGTGTAAATTGTGATCCCATGTAATTTGCCAATTGTCGTTTGGTAAATTCAGTTTCAAGGAATTTGGAAAAAAGTATATGCCCAACAAAACCTCGTGTCAGGTTATTGGTTAATTGCCAATGTAGTAGCCACAATGAACCAATATCTTCAAGAAATGGATCCCATCCGCGGTCACCAAGCAATTTTTCTCCAAGCATTGAGGTATTAAGCGGGTGAGCTAGACCAACTCCATCCATCTCTTGAACTAACTCTGTTGCCAGGCACCAATGACGGATTGAACGTACCATATTTTTGCCAACGCCAAGTTCTACCAAGGCCTCATCATGTGTGAAAATGAGAGGGTTTCTCTTAACACCATCAACCCCTTTTTTTAGCCATCCATGTCGAAAAACAAATTTCTCGTGACCACCGAATGTCGGTCGAACACATTGTTCTGATAGGTCCACAATGAACTCCTGATGAAAATGTGAACAACTTTTAATGTTAGTTCCAGTTGCTTTGTTAGTCCAGTTGAAAATATGACTGGCTAATGGGCAAGTGACCAGGTTAAGGTAGGTGGGGGACGAAATCCCAAGTCACAATGTGGTTGTATTTGATTGTACCCCTATCTCAAGTGTGTGATCAAGGTATTAGCTTTTTTCAGGATGAAAAAGATATCACGATCCAATAATTCATCGCATATCTTGTTATTAAACGACTACCAAATCAACCCGCTCGAATTCTCGTAGTCGGTTATAAGCTAATTCACCTACTGCTTTAAAGGTGATCTGAAGAAAGTGAAAGGCGGGCAGTACATGATCATCCTAAGGATAGATATTCAGTTCATACTATTAATTACGAGCTGTTGGACGGCACCAAGGCTACAAAAAGCCGGCGCATCGGTTATTACAAAGTAGAAATAATTCCAGGTGTATATCACAAGACAAACCCGTTTAAGATCTTCTTACAGTTGAAGTAAAGGCTTCAATCCTGAAAATATGATCAGATGCTCAGTCTGAAGCTGAGGTGCCTTCTCTACATGTTCGACGCCCTAAGCATCTTACGTATGCATAAAACGGGACTACTTCTCTAACTCCACCTCGATCTTCCCCCGCCAGCCCTTCAACCATGGCATCCGACCGGGTCATCACCTGGTGATAATGATCAAGCCGGTCGCATTCGATGTATAAATTCCACCTGGAAATCGGGGGGATCGATCCACAGCGTCAGTGTCTTGTGATAGGTTGAGCGAAGCGTGGCGTTCAATCGGACCACAAAATAGGGATCCGGGTGGGATATCCTGAACACTTGCCCATCGAAGGAGTGGAAATCACAATACATGATCGGGCGGATATTCAAAAAAGCGAGCTGCTGTCCATTGATGTAATTGACTTTCGATCGGTAAAACTCTTCAAGATCCATATCTTTATCCTTGTCTCTTAATTTGTTTCTTAAAAGAGTCTGATTCAAGGACCCCCCGGTGAACCGAGCCATATGCCCCCGTTTTAAGAGGGTTCGGCAGCTCAGCGTTCTTCGAACGCTGAGTCCTTCTGAGCGACGCACTGATTTGCGTCGCACCAGAAGGAAGGTTCTCGGGGGGATGCCGCGAGCATCGCGAGCAGGTAAACCAGTTACTGCCGGCGGTAACTCTGGTTGACTCCCGCCGTCACTTTCGGTTACCGCGGATGGTTCGGGAGCACCCGTGCGGTCACTTTCAGATACACTCACCTCCGGTTCGGTGTCACTTTCGGATACCGCGGATGTATTCACCAGGGTCTGAGCCACCTCTGTCAGGCGATAGATATGGGGGCGGTTGCGGAGATCGGGGGTCAGGTCCACGATCAGGCCGGCTGTGACCAGGACGCGGATCGCGCGGATGATGGTCAAGCGGTTGACCGACAGGCGGTTGGCGAGGGTTTGCAGGGTGGCTTTGCAGACGTTATCGCTCATCTGGCAGTAGCGCCAGATGGCACCGAAGACCAGGGTGGGGACCTGGCCGATCTCGGGGGCGAGTCGATCGAAGTATGGGGTGAAGCAGTTCATGCGACCTAACCCTGACCGGGCATGAAAGGACCTCCCCCGAATGGTTGCAGGCTCGATCCATCATTTTGCATTCCGATTTCCTTTCTGGCCACGGCCCGGTTTATATATAGAACATATGTACTATATAACGATATCCCCCAGACAGGCAATAGGTCGAAAGTGACCGGGTAATTTATGGGGGATGCAAAGAGGCGGGAAGGGCCTGCTCTCAACGCTCGCGGCATCCCCCGGAGCAGCTTCCCTCTGGTGCGCTGCGTCGTAAAGCAGCGCTCAGAGGGACCCGGCGCTCAATGAGCTTCGGGCGCCCGAAACTCGCTGCACCCGGGGGAATTCCCGCCCTTGTATCATACATATCAGGTATGCTAGAGAGGTTAAAGATGTCGGTCAGTCCGGTGAAGGTGAATCTGGACCCGCCC